>NZ_JAWXXJ010000010.1:0-119129 GCF_034335085.1 Acutalibacter caecimuris
ACCACACTTGATCGCTTATGTCGTGTCTGTGATAGGAAGCATCCATCTTTTCCTCTCCTGTCTTTTTTGATGCTTCCATTCTATCACAATTCCTCTACCTTGTGTAGACACTATCTAGGGGATTCGGATTTGTTCTTATTCTTTTTCCAAGAAAGAAGAGGCGAAAGGAGGCCATAAAGGACAGCGCTCAAAAGAGGCGTGTCACATAAAGGACAAAAATAGAATTAAGTAAATAACCCTATTGTATACTTTAAGATATCAAATGAAAGGGATAAAAAATGAGCAAAATAATCGCAATCTGCAACCAAAAAGGTGGTGTGGGCAAGACCATGACCACCATAAACTTAGGCATCGGCCTAGCCCGCCAGGGCAAGCGCGTCCTGCTGGTAGACGTGGACGCACAAGGCTCTTTGACCGCCAGCCTGGGCTACCAGCACCCGGACCAACTGGAAGAAACCCTTGCCACTGTGCTGGGAAAGGTCATAGAGGACAAGCCACTGGAAACCGGCGAGGGAATCCTCCACCAGGAAGAAGGGATAGACCTGCTCCCCGCCAACATCGACCTAGCCGCCATGGAGGTCACATTGGTGAACATTATGAGCCGTGAAACCATCCTTCGGGAATACCTAAACACCGTCCGCGACCAGTACGATGTGATTCTCCTGGACTGCTGCCCCTCGTTGGGGATGCTCACCATCAACGCTCTGTCTGCGGCAGATGAAGTCCTGATACCCATGCAGGCCCACTTCTTGTCATTGAAAGGCATGGAGCAGCTCATGGGAACAATCGGGAGAGTGAAACGGCAGATCAACCCCACTCTCACAATCAGCGGTATTTTAATCACCATGGCAGATATGAGAACCACCTATTCGCAAGGAATCGTGGAGCTGCTTCGGGGTACATACGGCGACCAGCTAAGAATTTTCGATACCATCATCCCCCGCTCCATCCGTGCGGCTGAAACCAGCGCCGAGGGCAAAAGTATTTTCGTGCATGACCCCTCCGGCAAGGTGTCAGCGGCATATGAGGCCCTGACCTTAGAGGTCGCGTCATGAAAGGCAGCGCGGCAAAAATCCAAATGGCCAGCCTGGATGACTTGTTTGGAGGGGCCTCGCCCCAGGTAAATGACGGCCAAATTCAAGAAATCCCGCTGACAGAACTGCATCCGTTCAAAGACCACCCCTTTCATGTGATGGACGATGAGAAAATGCAGGAAATGACCGAAAGCGTTGCGCAGTATGGCGTTCTGGTGCCGGGAATTGTCCGTCCCAGGCCAGAGGGCGGCTATGAGATTGTGGCGGGCCACCGTCGCAAGAGGGCCAGTGAACTGGCGGGAAAAGAAACCATGCCGGTTATCGTCCGGGAGATGGACAATGACGAGGCCACCATTATCATGGTAGACAGCAATTTGCAGAGGGACAAGATTCTGCCCAGCGAAAAGGCTTTTGCCTATCGGATGAAACTGGAGGCAATGAAACACCAGGGACAACGAGGGGACTTAACTTGTGTGCCAGTGGCACACAAGTTAGCCGGAAAGAAATCACGGGATATTCTTGCGGAGCAGGTTGGTGAAAGCCAAGACCAGATACGCCGCTACATCCGCCTAACATACCTAATTCCTCCCCTGCTCCAAATGGTGGATGAAAACAAATTGGCGCTGCGTCCAGCCGTGGAACTGTCATACTTGACACGAGAAGAACAGGAGTTATTATGGGAGGCAGTGGGCAGGTGGGAAGTCACGCCCTCCTTGGGGCAAGCCCAGCAGCTAAAAGAGCACAGCAAAAATAAACAGTTAAATGGGGAAATAATGGAGGATTTGCTTTCCAATGGGAAAGCTGCCACGGTACAAGTCACGCTTAAAGGACCGCGCCTGCATCAATATTTCCCCAAAGACTACACCCAACAGCAGATGGAGGAAGTCATCCTCACCCTGCTTAAAAACTGGAAATCCCAGCAGAAAGGAGCCGTGTCAAATGACGACAAGAGCTAAAACAGTCAGCGTAAAGGAAACCGCTTTCGGTCAGGATATGCTAGAAGTTTTGGCAGAGCGGCAGTTAGAAAAAGCCGCTTACCATGGGCTTGCTGTATCCCAATCCATTGTAACCCTAAAGGAGCACCTTGTCAAGAAATTGAGCCATGGGAAGTGGAAAATAGACCCCGGCCTATGCCAGCCGGAGTTGCGCTGCCTATACCCCGTCTACTTCGATTCTGTGCGGATTCTGCTGGCAGAGTGTGTGGCGGAGTTCTTCCAGACCGGTAAAGTTTATCTGTCAGTGCTGGACCCCTACCGCATGGAGTATGTGGAGCATGAAATCCGGCGGCTGGTACTCACGCCGGAGGACACGGCAGCACTTCTGCGGGTACTCCACAAGGCACAGAACCCGGCTCATGACCTGATAGCCAGGTGGAAAGACCCTGCCCACCGTGGGCGATGGATGGAGCATATACGGGCGCTCTATCAGACCATAAGCCAATTACAATAGAATATTTTTTTGCGGGCCAATTTCATTTGAGATTGGCCCTATTTTTATGCGAATTTTTAGGAGGCATCGACTATGAAAGACAATTATCTTGATATTTGCAACTGCCCGGAGTGCAGCTACTTTGATATGGACAAGGCTCATTGCTGCGGCCTGCCGGAGCGGATAACTCAGCAGGATGTCCCCCGTATCAAGGACACCATACAGAGCTGCCTTTGTGTGAACCCCACGCTCTGGCGGCATTATGAGCGTTTGGAGGTGGAGCCATGACAGATGATGTACGCGCCCCGGCGGACGATATTGCGGATGGCAAAACGTACCTGGGGCTTGCGCAGGATATTGAGAACCTGATAGAAGATTTGAAACTCCGGCATAAGGCCACCCACGACCTGGGGACTTATTATCGGATACAGGATTTGAGAAGAATTCAACGGGAGCACCGGAAAACAGCGGAGCATTTGCTGCGCCGGGGCGAGCGCAGGGAACGGGAAAAGGCAGATAAGGAGGGAGATTTATAAATATCAGGATGAACGCGGGTTATATCATTACGGATTCCGTCCATGTTGGCGAAGTGGAGTTTGTGCTGGGGGTACATAGCACCGCTCCCAAGCAGTTTGTGACCTGGACCTGCAAAGATGGCAAGGACTACTATTGGGGTCACTACCACTCCGACCTGCTGTCAGCCACAAAAGACCTGCTGGAAAGAGCCACACAGGAATTGGAGTTTTGTATGGAAAGCAAGGCCATCAATAAGGCACAGCCACCCACGAAAAAGCCGGAGGAGCCTTGCCTATGATGAAACTCCTGCTGGGCGGCTCGCCCTGCACCCATTGGAGTATCGCGCAGTCCCGCCACAGAGAAACCAGGCCGGAGGGACAGGGCTGGGAGCTGTTCCGCAACTACCTGATTGCCAAGGCGCGGTATCAGCCGGATTACTTCCTGTATGAGAACAACAAGAGTATGGCTCCGGCTATCCGGGAGCAGATCACGGCAGAATTAGGCGTGGAGCCGGTTTTCATAAACTCCGCGCTGATGTCAGCGCAGAGCCGCCAGCGCTTGTATTGGACAAACATCCCCGGCGTGGAGCAGCCAAAGGACCGGGGGCTGGTGCTGCGGGATATTCTGGAAAGCGGCCTGCCGCTCCGGGAGAAAGGGTACACGCTGAAAGCCAATTATGCCAATTCCAACGCCGCCAATGCCAGCGGGCATTTCCCTGCGACTATGGCAGTGGAGCCAGTCAACATCACCGCAGACGGTAAAGCTCACTGCCTGCGGTCCAGTTATTATAAAGATGGCATCCGCAACATGGCCGGCAATACCTGGGACCGCAAAACCTGTGCAGCGCAGCCGGTGGATATCAAACGCCTGGGCGGTCTGTACGGCCAGGATAGCCGGTGGGGTATCTACGATGCGGAGGGAAAATGCCCCTGCCTGACCGCCTCGGCGGGAATGGGCAGCGGGCATATCCCCATGTACCCGGTCCGGGTCGGCCTGATCGAGAGCAGCACCGGCTCAGAGGGCCAGGGTCACCGGGTATACTCGGCTGACGGAAAGAGCAAGACCCTCTGCGGCAACGGCGGCGGGGCGGGAGCAAAAACCGGGTTATATACAACCCCTGCAAATTGTCCGGCTATGCCTGTGGCCGAGGCCACAACCAAAGGCTACACAGACATCATGCCTGGGGAGTGCGTGGATATGACCCAGCCAAACAGCAAGACCCGCCGGGGCCGCTCTATGCGGGAAAAGTCTAACTGCCTGACCACTGCCTGCCAGTATTACCAATACTGCGGCACACTGGAAAAGCCCCTTTATCAGGTCAGGGATGGGCAAATCACCATCCATGGGCGGCAGTACCCCATCAAGCTGGTGGACGGACTCTATATCATCCGCAAGCTGACGGTATTGGAGTATATGCGCCTGCAAACAGTCCCGGAGGAGTACATTTTCCCTGTGAGCAATTCCCAAGCCTATAAAATGCTGGGCAACGGCTGGACCGTGGACGTGATTGCCCACATCCTCTCCTACTACCCTGGTATCTTGACGAAGCCGCTGGAAGTGCTCTCCATGTACGATGGCATGAGCTGCGGGCATCTGGCGCTGGACAAGCTGGGAGCCAAGATTCACCGGTATTACGCCACTGAAATCGACAAATACGCCATTAAGACCACACAAACAAACTTCCCGGATACCATCCAGTTAGGCGACACCTTTGGAGTGCGGGAGGATAATTGGTGGTCTATTTTTGAGGAACATCCCTGTTTTACATCTTAAATAGCACATAAGGAAGGATGATGCGATTGAACCGTAGGGACGAAGGATTTGTAGAGCGGCATGAGGACTTCGGGGAGAAGATCGGCGGCACGAAAAAAGATTTGTGGAAGGAGCGGGGCCTGTATGTAGAGGACCTGGAGGCCATGAACGAGCGCGAGGCCGACAAGTTTGTAAAAAAGGATAACATCTGGAAAAAGCCGGACTATGAGGCTATGCTGGACGAGGGCATCCCCCTTGGCGTGGTGTACTATATCAAAAAGGCCAGGGACCAATACTTTGAGCCAAACGAGGGCAGCAGCAGGGACATACAACAGTCTGACATGATCTGCGGCTTTCAGGTGCTCAGAATCTCCCCAAAGCCGGACTACCTCCCCATCTCTCAGGAGGAATTTGAACAGCGCATATTGGAGGCATGGACCTACAACAATGACAAAACCAAGGTTTCAGCAGTCTTTCGCGGCGGGGAACGGGAATGGGCGTTGCTATGGAATGACGAAAGCTATTCCGTCCGGGGGGCTGTAGCCTGCCGTGCCAGCGAGGAATACCAGCTAAAGCTGGTGAATGAGCCGATATCTGCAATCAGGGACCTGCTTGCCATTTACGGCACGGATCAAGTGCGCCTTGCCCTGCTGGAACAGGGCGAATCAAACGAGGATGTGCTCCAAAGTATCACCAAGTTTGGCAGTACAGCTATCCGGCACAGGTTATATGCCTGCATTTGTAGGTAGTCTTTCACATCCAAGTACTCCAGCCCTTCCAGCCCCTCAAAAGACAGGTCCAGGATGCTGTCGTTCTCCGCGTAGTTGTGAACAAAGTCCTCCCAATACACGTCAGCCAAAAGGTTTAGCACCATCTTGGGGTCTGTATGGTACAACGCCACCCGCGGGGAACAGGATACCCGGTATTCCGTGGATATCTTCAGGTCTGACTCCTGGGTTACATCCAGTTTTTCCGCGTCCAGGGGGGTGGACAGTGCCAACAGCCCGGAAAGCTGGTCTACCGAGGTTTGTAACTGTCCCCGCTGGATGACCTGCTCTAAAACGTGGTCGGAAAGGATGTTGGACTCATTGAACCGGGTAACGTTTGGGTTCTGCCCCCTGGCCGCTTCCTCATAGTTGAACACCATCATCATATCCGGCGACCAGTAGCCCACCGCCATCTGTGCGGAAAAGTATACCGCCACAAACAGCACCCCAAAGACAGCCAGTTTCCGCCAAGCCCCTTTTGCCCGGCCCAATGTCCCCCGCAGCCCAAGGACAGGCAGCTTGGATTTGATTAGAAAAAAGCGCCAGCCCAGAACCATGTAGGCAATGACCACACACAGTACCAGGGCAGGGCCAACCAACCCTACAAATAACATCCCGCTATCACTCCTTCAACTATGGTTATGAGAGGTCCGTATCCTGCCGGCTGTTTATATCTATTACCGCCAGTTCGGGCCGGTTATTTACCCGGGGGAACCCGTTGTGGCCGCCCATGCCGCGGGAGACAAACACCGTACTGTTGGCAAGCTGGTACATCCCCCCGCTGTATTTGGGGAAAAAGCCGGTATCCACGTGGTACAGCCCGCCAACCCCCGGAAGGCGTACCTGCCCCCCATGGTAATGGCCGCAAATGCCTAAATCCACCTTTCCATCTGCCAGCGCGTCATAGTACAGGCTGGGGTAATGGGAGATAAGCAGCTTAAAGGCCGGGCTTTTTTCATACTCCGCAAAGAAAGCTGCACCATATTCCTCATATCCTTCCGGGGCTGTCGTCAACCCGCCAATCAAGAATGAAGTTTTATGGATGGTCACTTCCTCTGCCCGGTTGACCAGCACATGGACCCCCTGCTCGGAAAGCCGGCTCTCAACCGGGACGCCTTGCTCGTACATAAGATTGCTCTCATGGTTGCCAGGGCTGTAATAGACCGGGGCGATCCCCACCAGTTTTCCACAAAGGCCCAGCACGATATCCAGGTTGCCGTCATCCGCATTGGCCATGTCCCCGGCAATGGCGATGATATCCGGCTCCAGTGCCTGTATTTGATCCACCAGTTCTGCGTTTTCCGGGCCAAACTCCCGGTTATGTAGGTCTGACAGGACCACTACCCGCACCGTTTCCCCAGCCGCAATTTTGGGCGAATACACATGGTAGAAGGTCACCTCCAATTTCTCGGAAAGGAGGGCGCCGCCCCCAAAGAAGAGCCCCACAGCCAGGACCGCCAGAAAAACAGCCAACCGCCCCGCCGGATACCTCCGGCGGGGCCTGGCGTGGCTGGCCTGCTTTTTCTCTTTCCTTTTCATCCTCCCGGCCTCCCCATCCGTTCTGTTTTTATCCGCATACTATAGCCCCTCCCTGCGAAAAACCACCCTGGCTGTCTGAAAAATCAGTTTCCAGTCCAGCAGCCAGCCCTGCTCCCGTATGTAGCACAAGTCCAGTTCCACCCAGGCATCAAAAGTCAGGCTGTTACGGGCGGGGTTTACCTGCCAAAAACAGGTAAGGCCTGGCGTAACCGCCAGCCGCTGCCATTGGTAAAACGTATACTGCGCAACTTCCCGGGGCAATGGGGGGCGTGGGCCAACAATGGACATATCCCCTTTCAGGATATTCACCAACTGGGGCAACTCATCCAACCCGGTGGCGCGCAAAAAGCGCCCCAAACGGGTGATCCTGGGGTCGCCTCGTATCTTAAACACCGGGCCTGTCATTTGGTTATAAGGCAGCAATTTATCTAAGTGGCTCTCTGCATCTACACACATGGTACGGAATTTGTACAGGCGGAACTTTTCTCCACCCCGGCCACAGCGGAGCTGTGAAAAGATCGGCGGGCCGTGGGGGTCGTCTACCACCACGGCCAGGGCAATCAGGGCCATCAACAGGGAGAGCAGCACCAAGGCCAATGCTGACAGCACTATATCCTGTGCCCTCTTCACCCACAAATAAACCCGTCTTTGCCAGCCCCGTGAAATACAGCGGGCAGATAGGCTCATCCCATACTCAATTCCCAAAGCCCTCTCCAAATCTTTAATCTCCATTGCATCCACATCCCGTTCAGTATCTAGCGGCAAAGCGTTTTTGTTTCCTCTGTACCTCTCTTAAAAATCTGTCGTGGAACTCTTCCTCGCCCCGTTTCCGGGCTTTTACAGCGTCTTCAAACTTCCGGTAGCTGCCTAAATAGTGGCGTTTCCCCTTAAAACAGATGGTGGCCCGCCACAAACCCTTTTTGGGCAGCCAATCCACCCCGGGTACGCCGCTGGTGTTGTTTTTCCTGGCTATTTTGGCAGCCCAAAGCATATCCGGGCTAGCGCCGTCTACATAGATAGGCCCTTTGCGCATACAGCCGCAGCTTTTGGTGTGGCCGCTACGCAGCCCCTGCGACCGTACTGTTACCAGGTTCCCGCAGTCACAAAGGCAACGCCAAGCCGTACGTCCGCCCATGTTTTCAGCTTGGTACAACACTGTCAGCTTTCCGTACCGCTGGCCTGTCAGGTCCAGCTTTTGCCTAGAATGGCTCATCGTCAACCCTCGCTTTCTGTAATAAAGTCTACTTTTTGATACCTGAGAGGCAGGGGTGCGGGAGGAGAAATTAGTGGCAAAAAGGAAACAAAAATCATAAAATGGGGTTGCAATTTCAAGCATTTTGTTTTAGAATAATTAACGCAGTGGGAACTGTTAAAAAGTAAGATTTTTGAAGGAAATGCAGGGCGGCGGGCTGTGGGGTTGGCCCTTCGGTTTTTAGCAAAAAATTTCCCAGGAGGAATAAAAACCCCTCCTGGGTGCTTTTTTTGCCAGAGTTATTCGCAACTAATCGGCCGGTATTGCGGGGATGTTCCCCCGATATTCCTGCCTTCTTACCCCGGTAATGGGCCGGTCTTGCGGGGGTCTTAAACGGGGGGCGGCGCGCTTGGCGCTTTTTTGGGGCGCTGCCCCAAACCCTGCTTAAAAGGATCCCTAAAAACTTTAGGGGGCGCTTCGCGCGGTTGTTTGGTTCTCACTGTGGGGCGTTCTCCAGATACCCTACGCTCTGGCCGATAAAGACCTGGCCTACTATATTGTAAAGCTGGCCCACGAGGGAGGCTGTAATGCTGGGGACAGCGAAGGCGCGCAGTAATAAAGCGAACGCCGTGTGCAGATGCCCGCACACGGCGTTTTTTGCCTGGGGCCGCCCATTACAGCCGCCACAAATTGCCCGGCAGGGCCTTTACCTGGGTAAAACAAAGGGGGCGCCGGCTTGCACCTGCCTAGCTTTTCCCTGTGCCGGCGGTACTGGCTTTGAGCGCGCCGTATACATTCGCGTCCAAGCAAAGGGCTCCGGCCCGCAGGTCCACCGCAAAGTCTTCCCTTTCCACTTTTATCCCGATCTGGGCCAGGTCGACGCCGGGGAAGTCCAGGCAGCCTTCCTGTATTTCCCCAAGGCTTTGGCGGACGCCTGCTATAAGAGCAGGCTGGCGGGCAAGGCCCCCGGTTACCACCACGCAGTCCGGGTCCAGCAGCAGGGCGGCGTTGAAAATAACAACGGCCACTGCCCGGCAATAGGGCACAAGTAAGGCTTTGGCCACAGGGTCGCCGGAGGCTACATACCCAAAAAACTCTTCTCCGCTGACCGCCCCGGGCTGCATCCCCTTCGCCGCTGCCAGCTTGTACGGCAGCAGGGGGAACACCGTATCCAGGCAGCCGGCGCTGTACTTGCCCTGTGCTGTATCGGACGCGGACAGCATACCAAACACCATGGCGCTGTTGTTTTTGACGCCCCGCATGGGCTTGCCGTTTACCACCATACCGCCGCCCATGCCGGAGCCCAGCACGATCCCCAGCACGGTATCCGCACCCTTGGCCGCGCCCTTCCACCACTCGCCCACCGTGGCGGCGATGCCGTCATTTTCTACCACGGCCGGCAGGCCCAGCCGCTTTTCCAGCTCTGCGCGGAGGTTTACGCCTATCAGGAAATCCATGGTATAGGCCCGGTACGTTTCCCCGTCCGGGAACATCCGGCCGTTGGCGGAAACCGCGATACCGTCCGCTTGGCCAAGCAGGCCGTCTGACAGGCTTACCAGTGCGTTAAAGTAACCCTCCCGGCTGTCCTTGGGCGTGGGCAGGGTGCGCCGCTCCAGAATATCCCCTTCCGTTGTCATAAGGGCGAATTTGATGTTGCTGCCACCAATATCATACACCAGCTTATGCATGACCCAAGTCCTCCCCGTTGGAATCGATGACTTTCCGGAACCAGCCGTAGCTGCGCTTTTTGCTCCGTTTCAGGTCCCGTAGGTCGGTGTCTGTGCGGTTGACGTAGATGAAACCGTACCGTTTGCGCATTTCCCCTTTGGAGCTGAGGATATCCATGGGCCCCCATGTGAGAAAGCCCATCAGGTCCACGCCGTCCTCGTCTACAGCGGCTTGCAGGGCCTTCAAGTGCTGGCGTAGGTACTCGATACGGTACAGGTCGTCCACGTAGCCGTCCTCGCCGGCCTGTTCGTCCACGCCCAAGCCACACTCGATGGTGAACACGGGCAGACGGCTCTCCCGCCAGATCTCCCCCACGCTGACCCGCAGCCCGGCCGGGTCAATGGTCCAGCCCCACTGGGTCTTTTCCAGGTAGGGGTTCCCCTCCCCTTTGCCGGTGTAGGCGTCCAGCAGCATTTCCGTTACGGACGCGCCGTTCTTTACCGTTAGGGAACAGTAATAGCTGTGGGCGATAAAGTCATAGTTTGCGGCCTTTAAAATTGCCGCGTCACCCGGTTCCATGGGGGGCTCTGCCATGTCAGAGGGGTAAGCGCCCTGGGCCAGTACGTCTACCGTTTGCAGCACATATTCCCGGGCGCATTTTTTAGCGGCCAGTATGTCCGCGGGATGGCAGGTGGCCGGGTACATGGGCATATAATTTACCATGCCCCCCACTTTCGCGCTAGGGGCAAACCGGCGTACCGCCCGCACCAGCCCTGCCCCGCCCAGGAACAGATGATGGGACACGGTCCCCCACTTTTCCGGCGCGGCGCCGGACACCAGCGGGTAGACGTTCTGCTCGTTAAAGGGAATGTAATACTTTACCCGCCCTGCAAAGTGCCTGACGACCGTTTCTGCATAGGCGCAAAACGCGTCCACCGTTTGCCGGCCCTGCCAGCCGCCGTACTTCTTTTGCAGGGCCAGGGGCATATCGAAATGGAACAGGCAGATCATGGGCTCGATGCCTTTGGCAAGCAGTTCGTCCACCACCCGGTCGTAGAAATCCAGGCCGGCTTGGTTGACTTCCCCCTCCCCTTCCGGGAACACCCGGCTCCAACTGACAGAAAAACGGTAGCAGTTGAAGTGCATCCCGGCCAAAAGGCCGATGTCCTCCTGGTAGCGGTGGTAAAAGTCAATGGCTGTCTTCCAGTCGGAGCAGCCCGCTCTGGCGGGCATCACGTCGTAGACGCTGGGACCCTTGCCGTCCTCGTTCCATGCGCCCTCGGTCTGCATACTGGAAACCGAGCCGCCCCATAAAAAACCCTTTTTGAACATGATAGAATACCTCCTTTCCCCTTCATTATTGCATATCAGGCGGCTTTGTGCTATCATTTATTTAGCTTTTTGGATATTTATTTAACGCATGGGAGGCATGGCTATGGCCAATTTGAAAGCGGAGCTGGCGGTTGGGAAGATTTTACGGAGCGGTTTCCGCCACCACGCGTATGAGGACGAAAAGGGATTGCTGCGCGGCGTGCTGGTCCGGGACATCAGCCTGGAGATGGTAAAGCGGGAAATATGGGCCTCTTATGGGGACTGGCTGGAGCCGGGGGGCCTGCGGCTGCTTAAGACCGGGTTTGCCTGTTTTTTGACGGTACTGAGCCGGGCAGCCATTGAGTATGGGGCGGACAGCGAATACAGCTTTGCCATGAGCGACTATTACCTGTGGGAGATCGAGCGTTCGCCGAGCAAAGAAACGTTGGATAAGCTGTTTGAGGAGATTATCCAAAACTACCAGGAACTGGCGGATGACGGCGTCTGCCTGGGGTATTCCCCGCCTATAGCCAAGGCTGTGCGGTATATCCGGCGGCATTTGTACGGCCGCTTTACGGTGGCCGAACTGGCAGATGAAGCGGGGTTCTGCGGGCCATATTTCTCCAAGCTTTTTAAGAAAGAGGTGGGCATACCGCCCCAGGCTTTTATGGAGAACTGCCGGCTGGAAGAAGCACGCCGGATGCTCGGCCAGGGGCAGGCCGGCGTGCTGGAGATTGCGGAGGCCCTGGGGTTTTGCAGCGCCTCTTACTTTGCCAGGCGGTATAAACGCCGGTACGGGGTGACGCCTTCCTCGGAGAGGGGGCAATAGGGGCATGGCGCTTGGCCGGTTTCCCCTTTGTTTTGCAGGCTGCAACTTCTCAGCAGTTTTGACGGCCCATCTACCTTTCGGAATGATTGGCGTGGTGCGGTTGCCGGGGGAAATGAAAAGAAACGCCGGTTTCAGCCTCTCTTTTTTGTGCAGGTATTGCGAGGAAAAATTTTTCAAATGCTGTATAATCATAGAGGTAACTATCATCGGTGACGGAGGTATAGCAATGGAATGGGTTGAAAGGCTCAACCAGAGTATCGCTTATATGGAAGAGCACTTAACAGGCGAGATGGATTATGGGCGGCTGGGGCAGATTGCCTGTTGTTCCGCCTATCACTACCAAAGGATGTTCACCTATATGGCCGGTATTACCCTGTCGGAATATATCCGGCGAAGAAAGATGTCATTGGCCGCGGTGGACTTGCAGGGCAGCCATGAAAAGATCATTGATATTGCTGAAAAATACGGGTACCGTTCCCCCACTGCGTTTAACAGGGCTTTCCAAAGCGTTCATGGCATAGCGCCGTCGGCGGCTAGACATGATGGCGCACCCGTAAAATCATTCCCTCCCATTACATTTACGATTGCTGTTAAAGGGGCTGAAGAGATGCAGTATCGAATAGAAACCAAAGACGCTTTTCGGATCGTGGGCATATCCGCGCCGCTGCACAGGGATCTGGCGCAAAACTTTACGGCCGTTCCGCAAATGTGGCAAGAGGCGGCTGTGCACGGGACCATCCAGGAACTGGCCGGCATGATGGATGCGCCCCCCATGGGCTTATTAGGTGTAAGCCTGTGTAATGATGATGAACCGTGGAAATACTTCATCGCCGTTTCCAGCACAAAGGAGCCCGGTGCATTTGAGGCGTACACGGTGCCTGCATCTACCTGGGCAATTTTCCCTGGATCGGGCACAAACCAATCCATACAGGAACTGGAACAACGTGTTGTTACAGAATGGCTGCCGGCCTCCGGCTACGAATATGCGGATGCGCCGGATATAGAGGTTTACCTGAACCCTGACCCTCAAAACGCCCAGTATGAGGTGTGGATACCCGTAAGAAAGAAACAGCCGTAACGGGGGGCCATAGGAAAGAAACGGTTTGCTTGTTTAGGGGAACCGCTGCCCCGTGCTTTCTTGATTTTGTATAACGGCTTGTTTGCGCAGGGGTGTAAAGGCAAAACAAAAACCGGCCTGGAGATATCACTCCAGACCGGTTTTTTATGCTTTCACGTCTATGCCCTGCCTGTACGCATCCAGGATGCCGGTGTCAAAGGGCTGCCCCACCTGCCAGCCGGGAACACGGGATTTTACAAAATCCTGCAATCTATTGGCCTCCTCACGATGGATTTGATGCAGTGTGTATGCTGCATGGGCCCGGTCCTGGGGCGGGATTGTCAAGGCATATGCGAAAATGCTATCGCCGTATTCATTCCCGCTGGATGCAGTCATTCCGTAATATTTCTTCATGTTCTGGAACGCCATATCCTTCATTTTTGTTTCTATTTCCTTCGAAACCGGAATAATCTTAAAATCGGACTCTTTCATCCCGGTGATGTTCATGCCTTCCGGGCAATATGGGTTGACATGGCCTTCCGGGGGCAGGGAGCCATTTTGCAGCTTTGGCTGGGACATCTGGTTCTGGTACCGGTCCCTGCTGATCATCATTCTGGCAATATCGTTGATTGTCATAGCGCTGCCTCCTCTTTATGCCGCCCACAAATCCGCTCTTTAAGTATATCGGCAGATTCAGGAAAAAATAAAGGCATATTTTCAAACTGCATGGGGGATTCCAGGAATTTTCCGAAGGGGGCTTTTCATGACCCCCCTTGCGGCGCTACTCTTTCTCCCTGGTGCTCAGCAGATAGATGGGGTCGGTACGGAAACCCAGCGCCATCAGCAGCAAAGCCAAAACCAGCGTCAGGAAACTTATACACAGCGGCACGGCGAAACTTATACACAGCGGCACGGCATAACTTACATACTCCGGCACATCCACCTCTATTTGGGCTTTTTCCGCCAGCTCCCGGCCCGCGGCCCAGGTGCTGTAGCGGGTGTCGTAGTCATATAGGCTGTCCCGCTCCTCCGGGGTTGCGGCCACCACCTGGAGCCCGCTTACCTTATCCAGGGCCAGTGTGCCGCATACGCCGCCAACCGAGGCGGAAAGCACGGTCAGCATCATCAGCGCCAACAAAAGCGACGCCCGGCACTGGCGTTTTGTCATGCCCAGGCTGCGCTCGATTGCCGTGCGCTTTTTCTCCTTCACGACGAAGAAGTACAATAGCAGGGCCATAATGGACAGCGCCGCCATGATGCCGCCCATCAGCAGCAGGAAGGCCATGGCCCGGCTGTTGTCAAGGGACTTCCTTATCTCCGAATAGCCCCGGTCATCGTAGGTGATTTGCAGCCGTTGGGCTTGGGGCACGTGCGCCTTTAGGGCCGCGTCAAACTGCTGGATGGAGCCGTTGGGTATCTGGAAGGAGGCGGTGTACCGGGTCATGGGCCTACAATAGGTTATATGGCTTTCATCCCCGGCCGTGACGGATTTTGCCGGGATGATGAAGGTATCCTGGCCTGCCTCGATCTCGTACTGTTTCTGGCAGCCCACCAGCCCCACGATCTCGTATTCCTGCTCAAAGAAGGGCTCATAGAACGCGCCGTCCTCGTCCAGAAGGCTGAACGCCGCGTGGGGTATGCCGCCCAATGAACTCAGGTCCCTATACATCGCGCAGACAAAGGGCATATTTACCTTGCTGCCCACCGTGAGCCTGTTCCTGCGGGCAAAATCCAGCGATACCATGCACACCGGCGCACCGGACGCAAACTCCTCCTGGGTTATCTCCCTGCCGTCCAGCAGGACGATATTCTTTTCGTGCCAACTGGGCAGGACTTCCAGGGCATTGGTAGCCAGGGCGCAGAAACAGTGCGTCCGCTGCTCCACGTTCTTGGCCCACTGGGCGAACACGTATCCGGGGTTGCCCTTCTCATAGAAACCGGCGCCGGTAACTTGGGCGATTTGGGGATAAACGGGAGATTCATTGCCCCAGTCTATATCGTCCGGGAAATTCTCTTGGCCGATATAGTTCCCCTCCCGGTCCGTACGGCCTGTGTGGGGGCGGCTATACACCACATACTCGTCCACCTGGTGCTCCGGACAGTTCCACCGCTTGGCCAGTTCGGCCACATACTTTTCCCCGGGTTCCATGGGATAGCGGGTTTCGCCCCAGCACTGGCACACGGTAATACGGTCGCCCTCATGCAGGGCAAGGTCCGGCGTCGTACAGGTCCCCTGGCTCTGGTTGTCCTTGCTGAACAGGACTTTGGTTACCTCTACTTCCACCGGCGCGCCGTCCTCCCCCACTGCCGCAAAGGGAGAAAACTCCACCACATGGAACGTGTCATCATAGCCATAATGGGAAAACGACGGTTCATGGAACACATAGTAGGGCCGGCTCTCCGGCTTTACAACGTAGTTGGCCCCGGGAAAATCCAGATCTTCCGGGTGTATGTACCCGCCGTAGCCGGTCTTTTGGGCAGACGACGTTTCCATACAGGGGTTGGGCACGTGCACCTTATCGTTGCTGACGGGCATCTGCTCGATATAGCCAACCGTGGCGTAGGTGTCCTCCACGATCTGTATACGCACATGATTCTCTACGGTAAGCACGGCCCCGGTAACGACCAGCGCGGTGCTGGCCGCCATGAGCAGGAAGAACAGCAGCGCTTTCCACGGCTGCCGGAGCAACTGTTTTATGCTGAAACTAAACATATTTTACCCCCTATTCTACAGCCGCCAGCAGTGTGAACGCGTTGAAACGCAGTAGCAGGGCCAGCGCCACCACGTCCCCTATGCAGGCGCAAAGCAGGAACGCCCCGCATATTGTCAACGCACCCTGGATGGACAGCCCTGCCAGCAGCAACATGGCCGGGAATACCAGCGCGCAACCTGCAAGTTCCGCCAGGAGCGCGGCTAAAAAACAGCCTGCGGCGCACAGGAACCTGGGCCGCCCCAGGGAGATGGATATGGCCATCACCCGCCGGGAACCGCGCATGATGAGAAATATGGCCAGGATTATCATGCCTATTAACAGCGCGAAGAAGGGGCCTTGGAAACGTTTGAAAAGAACCACGGTCTGGCCCAAAGTTTCGGCGGAGGTAATGTACTGCTGGTCGTCCACGGTTATGGTCGCCCCGGTGAAATCCATCATGGTATCGGGGTTGGGCTCAAGAAAGCTTATATCTTTAATGCTGTCCTTAAAGGCGCTTATCTGCCGTGGGTCTTTCATGGAGGCCCACATCTCGTTATAGTTTACCTCTGCGCCCTTGGACTCCATGGCCTTGCGCATCCAGTTCACCGGGACAAGGAACTCCTTGGGGTTATCCCTGGAGTGGCTGGTGCCCACCACCCTAAGGGTCTGCTCCCCAAGGGGCGTGTAGATGCTGTCCTTATATAGGTCATAGGTCAGGGTGTAAACGGGAAAGGTGACCTCGTCCCCCACCTCTATGTCATAGCGCTCGGCGAACATGGTTTCCACAAGGCACACGGCCTCCTCCGACTGGAACATGGACTCGTCATAGCCCTGCGAGTAGGTGAACTCCCCGTCGGGCATCCACAAACAGCCCAAATCGCTGACGGCATAAACATTGCAGTCCTTCTGGAAGGGCTCCAGCTCCCGGTTCTCCTCGCTGTAGGCCCCCTCGCCGTATATAACGTAGTGGAAGTCCTCCAGGTACGGGCTTGAAAGAAAGTTCTCCTGCCTGAAGGCGTTGATATTGAGCCCATAGGTGCGGTCGGCGGAGGGATTGGCCACGTTTACGGTGACAGGTATACTGGCCGCCAGCCGCTCTATGGCCTCCTCATTGGCGGTAATGTTGCTTACATAGAACGCCACACACCCGGCGAGCATGGCTGATGCCATCACCAGTATTAGAGTGCGGCCCTTGTTGCGGACAAGCTGCCACAGGGTTTCCTGCAGGGTCAGCATACGCACACCTCCCTCTCTATTTTGCCGTCCCGCATACGGTAGACCACGTCAGCCTGGGCGGCGATATCCCGGTCGTGGGTAACGACGATGATGCAGCGGTTTTCCTCGCCCGCCAGGTACTTCAGCAGGGTGATGATGTTCTGGCCATTTTCGCTGTCCAGGTTGCCCGTGGGCTCATCCGCCAAGAGCACCTTGGTTTCGCTGGCAAGCGCCCGTGCGATTGCCACCCTTTGCTGCTGCCCGCCGGAGAGCATGGCAGGGCGCTTGCGGGGATCCACGTCCTCCAGCCCCACCGCCGCCAGCAGTTCCTGGGCCCTGGGGATGGCCTCCCGCATGGGCACCCGCACCACCCGCATGGGGTAGGCCACATTCTCCAGGATGGTGAGATGGGGGAACAGGTTGAAAGACTGGTAGATGACGGACACATTCTTCCGCCGGTGCCGTTCCCTGCCGATTTCCCGGACGGTGCGCCCGTCGGAGATCACCTGGCCCTCGTCCGGGTCGCCCAAGCCCGCCAGCATAGACAGGAGCGTGGTCTTGCCGCTGCCCGACTGGCCCACAATGGCGTAGAACTTCCCCAACTCGAAGTCGCAACTGACTTCGTCCAGAGCGTGGACCTTCTGGTATTTGCTCTGATACGTAAAAGATAGTTTTTCGGCGCTGAGTATGCTCATGGCAGGCCCTCCTGGTAAAAACCCAATTGATATTTTGGAGATATTCTATTTCCAGAATGCGCGGGTTCTGTGCCCCGCAAATCTTGTCTTTTACTATAGCATACTCCCGGCAATCTGTCAACAAATAGAATAATTTATTTCTACTGTTTTTTCATTGACTTTTTGCGGAACTTGGAATATAGTATGATTATATCTTCCAAAAGGAGGGCTTTCCATGCCAAAAAAGAACCATCCTCCGGTCACCGCGTCCGAACTGGCCCTGCTGCAAATCCTCTGGGAGGCGTCCCGCCCCCTGAACAAGCAGGAGATTCTGGAAAAGGCCAGCGCCGACGAGCCCATGTTCGCAAAGAACTCCTTCCACCTCCTGGCCAACGAGCTGATCGCCAAAGGCTACCTGCTCCCCATTGACAACGGCGGCAGGGGCCGGAAAAATGCCCGCCGCTACGCCCCCACGGTATCCTGCAACGAATTCCTGGCCATGCAGGTTTTCTCCGCCCAGACCTATAAGCCTTCGGACATCCCGGATATTCTCACCTCCCTTTTGGATCTTTCCGCAGGCATGGACCTGGAGCCGGTGCTTGCGGGTATTGAGCAGGTCATCACCAGAAGGCGGCAAGAAAAAGAGGCAAACAACCCGGCCTGACTGGGGTTGGAGAGAAGGGCTTTCCCTGTCCGTTTTCACCGGGATAAACCACCGTCTGGCTCCCACGGCCGGACGTTCTGTGGCGCTTGTTCTGGCGGCCGTTCTGTTGATGGCAAGCATGGGCGCCTACCCTGGGCGCTGGGTTTCTACGCCTCTGCCTGCCGGCATTTCAGTGCCCTGCCAAAGGCCGGCCCGTTTGCCCCTTGCCATTTGTTCGTATGCCTACTGTTTTTTGTAAAGGGTAAAGGCACGCGTAAAAAAGAGCCTTCCGTTTTTCGGAAGGCTCTTGGCACTGGCTGTTTGTAGTTGGTGTGCGGACGGATTATGGCCCTTCCATTGGGCAGCGCCTTTTGCAACCACCTCAGCGGTTATGCAGACACCGATGACGACGACAGCGGCATCGCTTCCCTGGCCCGTTCACTGGGGATAAACCTGAGATTTACAGAATATGTGCGGTACTGCTGGAAATGACTGCCGGAATATCCTGGCAAAAGGCAAAGATCCCGATTTATTTTAAAAAAGTAAAAGATGCAGAAACCGGAACGTTTCTGCATCTTGGCGGCTTGCCGCAGGCAATGCTTTGGGTATCCTCTTAAAATACGCCGTAATCTGACGGCCCTTTTGGGGCCTCTGAACGCAAAAATTCCCCGGAATGCCGGGGAATTTTGCGGGTGGCATCTTTTAAGATGCGTAAACATGGTCCGAGTGGCGAGACTTGAACTCACGGCCTCTTGACCCCCAGTCAAGCGCGCTACCAACTGCGCCACACCCGGACAACAACGATATTATACCCCATTCCCGCAAAAAAAGCAAGTGTTTTTTTACAAATTTCCAAAAAAATTTTCAGAAAAAGAGCGGGCAGGTTCCCCCTACCCGCTCTTCCCCTGGGCCGCGCTACTGGCGCATCATCAACTCGTTGACAATGCGGCGCATATCCTCTTCGCTGTGGATCTCATTCTGCCGCTCTTCCAGCGCTGCCCGCACTTCTTCAGGCAGGTCATGCCGGCCGCCAAAGATAAGGGGCACGATCCCCATGCCCAGGCCGCCGGGCGTGCCCATCGGCTCGTTGCCATACTGATACGGAAACATTCCATCACCCCCAGGCCTAGTATGCCCGGCCAGGGGGCGCGCAACCGCGGAAATATTTGCCGCCTGCGGTGCGCCGGGCGATCACCCGCGCAAAGGCGTGCCCGTGGTGGATATCCCCCCGGATGGCTGTGCTGAAAAAGCCCGCCGCGTGATGCGCCAACTGCCAGCCCCCCGTACAGGGCGGGCAACGCCCCTACCGCGATGTACCCGCCGGGAAAACAGGATGGCCCCCGCCAGAAGGCAGGGGCCCGGTGGGGTCAGCTCTCGAAAAACTTGGCGTGGATGGCCTCCACTGCCCGGTCGCTGTCCGCTTTATGCACCAGCACGGAGATCTTGATCTCGCTGGTGGAGATCATCTGGATGTTCACGTTCCGGCTGAACAGGGCCTCGAACATCTCCGCGGCCACGCCGGGGTGGCTCTCCATGCCCGCGCCCACAATGGACACCTTGGACACGTTGTCGTCTGCCACCAGGCTGGTAGCGCCCAGCTTTTCCGTGTATTCCCGCAGCAGTTCGATGGTGTCCTCCATCCGCTCCTTTTCCACGGTAAAGCTGATGTCCTTTGTGCCGTTGCGGCCAATGGACTGCAAAATGATGTCCACATTGGTCCCCTTGGAGGACAGCTTGGAGAATATCTTAAAGGCCAGGCCGGGCTTATCCGGCACGCCGATAATCGAGATCCGCGCAATGTTGTCATCCTTTGCCACGCCGCTAATAAGCATCTGTTCCACGCTGTTTTCCTCCTTGACAATGGTGCCCCTGGCCCTGGTCAGGCTTGAGAGGACTTCCAGTTCTATGTTATACTTTTTCGCCATTTCCACCGAGCGGTTGTGCAGCACCTGGGCCCCCAGCGAGGCCAGCTCCAGCATTTCGTCATAGGTGATGCAGGCCAGCTTTCTCGCGCCGGGTATCTTCCGGGGGTCAGCGGTGTATACGCCGTCCACGTCTGTGTAGATCTGGCACAGGTCCGCGTGCATGGCGGCGGCATAGGCCACGGCGCTGGTGTCGCTGCCGCCCCGGCCGATGGTCGTCACGTCGCCGTACCGGTTTACTCCCTGGAAACCGGCTATCACCACAATGCGGTGCTTATCCAGCTCCTTCTTTACCCGCGAGGTATCAATCTTCTTGATGCGCGCGCTGCCGTAGTCTGAGGTGGTATTGAACCCGGCCTGCCAGCCCAGCAGGGATACCACCGGGAAACCCATGCGCTCGATGGCCATGGCCAGCAGCGCGGCGGAAACCTGCTCTCCCGAAGAGAGCAGCATATCCATCTCCCGCTTGCTGGGCCGCTGGTTTACCTCCGCGGCTTTGGCGGTCAGGTCGTCGGTGGTGTCCCCCTGGGCGGAAACCACTGCCACCACGTCGTTGCCGTCCTTGTAGGCGGAGGTAATGATGTCCGCCACATTGTCAATGCGCTGGGCGTCCCGGACGGAAGTCCCCCCGAATTTCTGTACAATAAGTGCCATAGTCAACCCCTCTGTATTGTTATATTCACGTGCGCCGGCGGTAGGTCCCCGGCGGGAGCCCTGCCCCCCTTGCCGGACAGGCGCCCTGTTACTCGATGACCACCTTCGCCCCTTCCTGGTCCGCTTGCAGGATCTCCACCCGCCAGCCGGTGATGCCCTTGTCGGCCAGGTGGCTGACGCAGTTGTCGCCGAAAGCTTGGGCGTTCTCCGTGTCGATCATGGCGATGATGGTGGGCCCCGCCCCGCTGACATAGGTGCCAAGGCTCCCCAGCTCATAACTCATGCGGAACACATTGTCGTAATTCTCAATGAGCCCCGAACGGTAGGGCTGGTGGATGCGGTCCTGTACCGCCACCCGTAGGTTATGCAGTTCGCCGGAAAACAGCGACGCGGTCATCAGCCCGGAGCGGGACAGGTTGTATACCGCGTCCTCCCGGCTGTAGGACTTGGGCAGGGCGGCCCTGGCCTCTTCGGTTTTCAGTTCAAAAGGGGGGATCAGCAGCGCAAACCGGATCTTGCCGCTGACCGGCACGCTGACGCTGTACACCCGCTCCCCCTCCATGGCCGAGGCCACCAGCCCCCCGGAGAGGGCCGGGCTGGTGTTGTCCGGGTGGCCCTCTATCTTGGCCGCCAGGTTGATCAGGTCGGTTTTGGAGAGGGGGTTGCCCATAAAGCGGTTGGCCGCCAAAATCCCTGCTACAATACAGGCCGAACTGCTGCCCAGCCCCCGTGCCATGGGTATGTTGTTTTCCTGTATGATCCGCAGTCCGGGCAGCTTTTTGCCGCATACCTGGTACAGATGCCTGGCCGCCCAGAAAATCAGGTTGCTCTCGTCTTTGGGTACCGGCAGCCCGTCGGTGCAGGTAATGTCCAGGCCGTCATACTCCTCTACCCACACCCGGTTCTGCATGGTCAGGGCAATGCCCAGCGAGTCAAAGCCGGAGCCCAGGTTGGCGCTGGTTGCCGGCACGTCGATCCGTATCATCCGTATTCCCCCTTCAAGCGTTGCCGCGCAGGCTGCCCCCGCGGCTTTGGGCGCTATTTTTGTGTGGCGCCGCTAAAAATCAGAGATCCGTATCCGGTTCAGCACCGTGATACCCCCGGCGGCCAGCCCTGCCAGCTTTTCCTGTAGCCGGTCGTCCGTAACGCCGCCCACGCAGAACCCGGCCTCCCCCGGTCCCTCGTCCTTGCGGATGATCCGGGCCGCACCGGGGAACGCCGCCTCGGCCTGGGCAAAGGCCTCCTCCGAACTGCCGCCCCCCTGGATATGCACGAAAAAGTCGTCCGGCACCGTGCCGAAGGGCTCCACATAACCGGGCTTGGCGTCCTCCCAGAACAGGTATTTCCGGGCTTTGAAGTGTTTTACACAGTCGATCACATCCGCCACCATAGCGCTGGCTGTGGGCAGCTTGCCCGCCCCTTTGCCGTAGAACATCACGTCGCCGGTGGCGTCACCCCGCACCAAAATGCCGTTGAACACATCGTCCACATTGGCCAACTGGCTTTCCCGGCTGATGAACATGGGCGCCACCATAATGGTGATCTTCCCGCTTTCCAGCATTTTCACCTGGCCGATCAGCTTGATCACGCCCCCCCAGGCGCCGGCATAGGCCACGTCCTCCAGGGTGATCCCGGTGATGCCCTCGGTATGCACCTGCTCCGGGTACACATGGGAGCCAAAGGCCAGGCTGGCCAGTATGCAGATCTTCCGGCAGGCGTCCGCCCCCTCCACATCGGCGGAGGGGTCCCGCTCTGCGTAGCCCAACTGCTGGGCCAGGGCCAGGGCCCCGTCAAAAGCCATATGCTCCCGGATCATCTTGGTCAGGATGAAGTTGGTGGTGCCGTTGAGGATCCCGGCGATCTCCCCCACCTCATTGGCGGCCAGGCACTGGCTGATCGGCCGTATAATAGGGATACCCCCGCCTACGCTGGCCTCAAACAGGAAATTCAAGTTGTTCTTCTGGGCCAAAGCCAGCAGCTCCGCGCCCTTGGCGGCCACCAGTTCCTTGTTGGAGGTGACCACCGACTTGCCCCCTTGCAGGCACTGCTTGGCAAAGGTAAAGGCCGGCTCCAGGCCCCCCATACACTCCGCCACGATTTTGATCTCCGGGTCGTTCAAAATCCGGGAAAAATCCTTGGTAAAGCTGCCCGCATAGGGCAGGCCCGGAAAGTCCCGCAGGTCCAGTATATATTTTACGTTGATCTCCTCTTTGGCGCGCCGGGTGATGCTGTCCCGGTGGGACCGCAGCACCTCCAGCACCCCTGATCCCACGACCCCGTGGCCCAGTACGGCTATTTCCGCCATTTCCATCCCTTCTCTCTCTTTTTTAAGCGGCGCCGGGCAGGGGCGTCCTGCCTCCCCGGCCCGCGCGTTGGATCGTTGCTTGTCTGTGTTTTGCCTGTAAGGGGCGTTTTGCGCCCTGCCCGCAGTTTGGCTTACCCTACCGGCACATCCGGCGTGTGGGTCCCCACGTCCGGGTTATCGTCCGGGGTGTCCGGGGGCGTATCGGTGGGCTCCTCCGTAGGCTCTTCGGTAGGCTCCTCGGTGGGCTCCGGCGTGTAGGTTGCCGGCGGGAAACTGGGGAACACCGGCGGCGTAGGCGTAGGCTCATCCGTGGGGCCGGGGGGCGGGTTGGGCGTATCCGTAGGCTCTACCGATTCCCCAGGGGTGGGGCTGGCGTCCGGGGACACGCTGGGCGAGGGGGACACCGAAGGCGACGGCGACACGCTGGGCGAGGCCGACGGCGATGCACTGGGCGACGCGGAGGGCGATACCGCGGGCCCGGCAATGTGGTCGGAGCCGCCGTTGCAGGTGCCGGGGGTGTTGCCGCTGGAATACCAGCCGGTGGCGGTATTAAAGCAGCCCGGCCCTGCCAGCTTGCCGCTGCTGCGGCAGAAGGTGCGCTGGCCCACGTTCTCGCTGATGACCCACTGCCGGCCCGACCAGTCATAGTTGTCGATCAGGTGCTGCATCACCGACTTCCAGGTGCGCAGGTGCATAAGGCCGTCGCCCAGCTCCTGGCTGTAGGTGTAGCCGTTCCAGATGCCCGCCACGCAGAAGGGGGTGGCCCCCACAAAGTACAGGTCAAAGTCATTGTCCGTGGTGCCCGTTTTGCCGTAGATGGTCACAGGCAGGTCGGCCAGGTAGCCGCCGGTGCCCTGGGAGCCGTAAATGGGCCTTTGCAGCAGCTTGTTCATGATGGTGGCGTTCTCCGGGCTCATCACCTGGGTGCCGGGGTCGTCCCGGTTGTCCAAAATCACGTTGCCGTTATGGTCTTTCACATACCAGTAGGAGATGGGCCGGTGGTATACGCCCCCGTTGGCATAAATCTGGTAGCCGGCGGTCATATCCGCCACCGTGGTGCCCCAGGTCTGGGTACCCAGCGCCATGGCGGAAAGGCTATGGGCGTCCTCCTCGCTGGTCAAGGTCTTGTAGTGCAGCGACTGGGTCAGCCACTCATAACACGCCTCAGGGGTCAGGTCATTGCAAAGCTGCACCGCCGGGGCGTTGATGGACATTTCGATGGCCGTGTCCACGCACATATAATTGGTATACTTGCCGTTCCAGTTTTTGGGCCCGGGCTGGCCGGGGCCAAAGTAGTTGGGCAGGGGCTGGTCCTTCAGCAGGGAACCGTAGGTAATGACCCCGTTATTCAGCCCCAACGCATAGGGGCTGATGGTCTTCATGGAGGAGCCGCAGGGCCGGGTGGCGTCGCTGGCGTTGCTCTCCAGCCGCACGCCGTCCCGCTCGTACCGGTCGCCGATGGTGGCCATCACCTGGCCGTTGTAGGGGTTCATCATAAAGAACCCCACCTGGATGTCCTCGTCGGCTGGCAGCATATCCGTATTGGTAAGGAAATAGTGCTCCATGTCGCTTTGCAGTTTCTGGTCCATGGCGCTGTGGATTTCCAGGCCGCCGTTATACATCATACGGGTGGCGTATTCCCGCGAGTAGCTGTACCGCTCCATCAGGTCGCTTACGATCTGGTCAAACATATAGTCAATGTACCAGTTCCACTTGGCCTCGTCCTGGTTGTCCTCTACGCTTTCTTCCTCAATATCCGCGCCGACAAAGTCCATGCCGGCCAGTTCCTGTAGGGCGGCATTGTACTCGGCCTGGGTAATGGGCACCAGGTGCTCGGTGTCCAGCTCCCCGCTTTGGGAGAGCTCCAGCATACGGTCCAGCACCACTTCCGCCTTTTCCTTGCTCTTTTCAGGGAAGAGCAGGGGGTTAAACTGGTAGGGGTTCTGGGTAATGCCCGCAATCAGGGCGCATTCGGCCAGGTCGCATTCCGCAATGCTCTTTTCAAAGTAGCACTGGGCGGCGGCCTCCACCCCCTGGCACATACCGCCGTAGTTGACGATGTTCAGGTAGGCTTCCAAAATCTGCTCTTTGGTATACTTGTCCTTTTCCAGGTTCAGGGCGGTAAATATCTCCGTCACCTTGCGCATGATGCTGTACTGGTTCTCGCCGGTAATGTTCTTGATCAACTGCTGGGTGAGGGTAGAGCCCCCACGGCCCGGCTGGCCGGTCAGCAGGCTCAGCACCGCGCCGGCGGTACCCTTCCAGTCCACCCCCTGGTGCTGGTAGAACCGGTGGTCCTCAATGGCGATCTGGGCGGTCTGCATATAGTCCGGTATATCGGACAAGCTCACCCACACCCGGTTCTCGTCCTTAAACAGGGTCATATAAGGGGTAACGGTGCCGTTGCCGTCGTCCAGGTAGATTTCGCTGGAATAGTTCAGCCCGCCCTGGCCGATATCCGGGGGCTCCACATTGCGGAAACTCAGGATAAAGGAGGCCACTGACAAAAACACCAGCAGCCCGGTAATGGCCAGCACCCAGAACACCGTTTTAAAAGCTTTCCACACCATACCGCCCAGGGTTGCCGCCGTGGCCCCGGCAGACTTGGTAAACTCCCCCTCTGTGTGCTGGCTGGGGACTTGGGTGGAGGTGGTGGCGTATTGGTTGATGTCTTCTTTTCTCACGGGTCATGATCCTCCGTTATTTTCAGTAAATTTATGGGAATAAAACCCAGAAAACAGGGCAGACTAATGGCCGAGGTGGTTTATAATGACGCATAAACAGTACAAGGCCTGGACCCTCTGGCTGCTGATCATTACCGTAACGGCCCTGGTGCTTACGGCGGCCATGCTTTCCCTTAAGCGCAGCGCCGCGGCGTCCCAGGCCGCGCCGGCCAATGCCCCGGAAGAACCTGGTAGTGCCTATTATACCCCAAACCCGGCTCCAAGTCAAGGAAACAGCGAAAACAACGGGGAGGCGGGGGCCGCCGGGGAAAGCGGCAAAACAAGGTACCTGGTCACGCTGTACCGGGGGCATATCGGGGTGTTCCAGGAGGGCCGCACCACGCCGGTGCTTACGGCGGACACAGAGGTTTACCTGCTGCCTGAGGCGGACATCGAGCTGCTGAAAAAGGGCATCCCGGCCAATACCCTCCACGAGGCCCGGCGCATTTTGGAGGACTACGACTGAACCCAGCCCATAAAAAAGGACGCCCCGCCGGCCCCGGCAGAGCGTCCTTTGCTGGCCTTGCCAGCCTGTTGGCCTATCTTACTTCAGGCCCTTTTCGTAGCTCTCGATCATCTTCTTCACCATCTGGCCGCCCACAGAACCGGCCTGCCGGGCAGTGATATCGCCGTTGTAGCCCTGCTTGAGGTTTACGCCCACCTCAGAAGCGGACTCCATCTTAAAACGCTCCATAGCCTCTTTAGCCTCGGGGACCATAACAGAATTGTTTTTCATGATTCTCGCTCTCCTCTGCAAAAAGTTTTTTTCGCGTTTGCATTAACTATTGTGACTCGCCGCCCGGCCTTTATGATTGTCAATTTTTGCAAGCTTTGCGCAACCCCGCCCGCATATTTCCCGGCCGCCGCTAGCCCGGCCCGCCAGGATCCTATTAAAAAGAAAGCCCGCGGCGCATTGCCGCAGGCTTTCTTTTTAATTTGTTATTTTTGCACGTCCTTCTCCGTCAGGTATAACAGAAGTAGATGGTCGTACCCAGCACCGAATCATAATAGCTGGTGTACAGCCCGCTGCCGGTGATATAGCCGCTCTGCCCCGTTACATTGGCCGGGCAGATGCTGCCGTTCTCCAGCAGGTAGCGGGCGTTGGCGATCACCTTTGCGCTGGGCGTTTTGTGGATGGAGCCGTTATACACCGGCCCATACTGCCCCGGCTGATAGATCACATCCCGGATGGTATTGGGGAAGTGCACGCTGTTTACCCGGTTCAACACCACGCTGCCCACCATCCGCTGCACCCAGTCGGGCATCCAATCGCAGCCTGCCTCCGCGTTGATGATCCGCGCCAGCAGGTCCAAATCCTCCTCCGTATAGGTGGGCTTGGGCTTTTTGGCCTCCTCAATGGCCTTCAGTATCTCCGCGGCGGTGGAGTAATCGCTAAAATACGTGGTCTTGGGGTAATCCAGCCGCAGGTCGTCGATCTTCAGGTTCCGCTGGCGCTCATAGACAGACCCCATCATCATGGCATAGGGCCCGCCGTCCTGTAGCACCCGCTGGATCAGCGCGGTATAATCCGCCTTGGGGTCATAGCCCGTCACCGTCACATAGTCCAACAGGCTCTGGCTGGCAGCCGAGGCCCCCAGCCCGCCGGTAACGGCCAGCGCCAGGGCCAGCAGCACCGCGATCAGTCGTTTCATCAATATAAGCACGTTCCTTTCTTGCCGGCACGGCCCCAGGGCCGCCGCCCGGCTTGGTATACGTCACGCAACAGTAACCAGTATACCCGGCCTTTTGGTTAATTATACCAACGCACCAAAAACCGCCGCGCAACGCAGGGCCGCCTTTCGGCAAACCCACGGCTTATATTGTATCACCCGCCCCCAACGCAAAACCGCATAACCCGCCGTCGAAACCCCGCCCCTTTTTGCCGTCTGGGGGCAGCTATGCCGCCATTGCGGGGGAAGCGGTCAGGTCCGGTACGCCATCTGTTCCGGGGTCCACCCGGCCAGCACGGCGCACATATCCTGGGCCACCGCCCTGGCGCCGGGCAGGTCATGGTCCAGGTAATTGCCGCATTCCTCCCGCTTGTTGCCGGGTATCTCGCCGTCAAACCCCGCAATAAAGCGGAAGGTTTCCTGCACCAGCCCAATGGCCTGCTCCTTGGTAACGCTGTCCCGCACCAGCAGGTAAAAGCCTGTGCGGCAGCCCATGGGGCCCACATAGACCACCTGGCCGGACAGCCCGGAGTTCCGGGCGTAGGTGGCAAACAGGTGCTCAAAGGTATGCATGGCGCCGTCGTGCAGGTAATCGCCCCCATTGGGCTTTTTCATGCGGATGTCATACGTCACCACATCGCCGTCCGTCCGGGAAAGGTACATCCCCTTGTCCAGCTTGTCATGGTTTACGGTAAAGCTTGCGATTTTTTCCATAGTCCCACTCCTTTTTAACCTTATTTGTCCGGCCGGGCCCTCAGGCGTTCAGGCTGTCGATCAGCTTTTGCAGGCTCTCCGCCACCTCCGGCGCACCCCCCGCAAACATGATCAGCCCCCGCAGCGGCATATAGTTCATCATGGCCGCCATGGCGTCCCCGGCCATAATGGCCTCGCTCTCGTCCTGGCCCTCCTGGGGGCCGGCCCCGGCCAGGGGGTTCATGGCCTGCATCATCTGGCCCATAATCTGCGCGCCCTTGGGGTCGGCCATTACGTCGCCCACGGTGCTGTTCAGGCTCCACACCTTTTTCAGGGCCACGGTGCTTTCCACTTTAACTTTTGCACACTGCTCTATCCCGGCGCTGGAGCGGCCCACCATAATGGTAAAGTCCCCGCTCTCCACGTGCCAGCCGGCCATATCCACGTTGTAATAGGCAAAGGCCCGTTTATCCAGGGTGAATGCCACCACCTTTTCCTCGCCTGGCTGCAATTCCACCTTCTCAAAGCCTTTCAGTTCCTTCACCGGGCGGATCACCGTGCTCTCGTCGTCCCCCACATACAACTGCACGATCTCCTTGCCTGCCCGGCTGCCGGTATTTTTCACCTTTACGCTGACGTGCAGGGTATCGGTGTCCTGCATCTCCGCCTTGTCCAGGGTCAGGCCGCTGTAGGCAAACTGGGTATAGCTGAGGCCGTGGCCAAAGGGGAACAGCACCGGCAGCTTTTTCTTGTCATAATAGCGGTACCCCACAAAGATACCCTCCCGGTACTCGGCCCGGTCGCCCTCGCCAAAGTAGTACAGGTAAGAGGGGTTATCCTCCAGCCGCATGGGGAAGGTTTCCGCCAGCTTGCCGCTGGGGTTCACGTCCCCATACAGGAGGTCCACAATGGCCGGGCCCACTGCTTCGCCGCCCAGGTAGGCGTACAGCACGGCCTTTACCCCGCCGATCCAGGGCATCTCAATGGCGCTGCCGCACTCCACCACCACGGCGGTGTTGGGCTGCACCTTCAGCACCTCTTCCAGCAGCTTTTGCTGGCAGGCGGGTATCTGCATATCCTTGCGGTCAAAGCCCTCGCTCTCCATGGCGTCGGTAATGCCGATGAACACCACCGCACACTCCGCCGCCCCGGCGGTTTCCACAGCCTGGGCAATCAGGTTCTCGTCCGGCTCCTGGGTTTTGGTGCCGTAGCCCTGGGCATAGGTCACGCCGTAGCCCTTGGCCGCCTCTACCGAGCCGGACACCTTGTAACAGCTTACATGGGAGCTGCCGCCCCCCTGGAACCGGGGCTCGTCCGCAAACTTGCCGATAAAGGCCACCTTGGCCGATTTGTCCAAAGGCAGCATCCCGTCATTCTTCAGCAGCACCATAGACTCCGCCGCCATCTGCCGGGCCTTCTGGTGGTCCCGCTCGTAGTCGAACCGGGTGCCGGGCTGCCGGTTCTCCACATACTTGTACACAAAGCCCAAAATGCGTTCCACGGCCGTGTCCAGGTCGCTCTCCTGCATACGGCCCTCCTGTACGGCGGCAACCAGCTTTTCGGTGTTGCCGCTGCCGGGGCCGGGCATCTCCAGGTCCATGCCCGCGGGCACGCCCTTCACCCGGTCGTTCACCGCGCCCCAGTCGCTCATCACGGCCCCCTCAAAGCCCCACTCGTCCCGCAAAATCTCCGTCAGCAGCCGGTGGCTTTCCGAGGCGAAGTCCCCGTTGAGCTTGTTGTAGGAGCACATCACCGTCCAGGGCTTTGCCTCCTTCACCGACTTCTCAAAGGCGGGCAGGTAGATCTCCCGCAGGGTGCGTTCGTCCACCAGGCTGTCGCTGGTCATGCGGCGGTGCTCCATGCTGTTGGCGGCAAAGTGCTTGAGGCTGGTGCCCACGTTTTTGCTCTGCACGCCCTTGATGTACGCCGCGGACAGCTCCCCGGCCAGGTAGGGGTCCTCGGAGAAGTACTCGAAGTTCCGGCCGCACAGGGGGCTGCGCTTGATGTTCACCGCCGGGCCCAGCAGCACGGCCACGTCCTCGGCCTGGCACTCCTCCCCCAGCACCTCCCCGGACTCCCGGAGCAGGTCCCGGTCAAAAGAGCAGGCCACACAGGAGCCGGTGGGGTAGCTGATGGCCGTCACCGAGGCGTTCAGCCCCAGGTGGTCCGTATCCCCGGCCTGCTTGCGCAGGCCGCAGGGGCCGTCCGTCACCATCACCGAAGGGATGCCCAGCCGCTCCAGGCCCTCCACGTGCCAGAAATCCGCGCCGGAGCAGAACCGCGCCTTTTCTTCCAGCGTCATCTGCGCTACCAGTTGTTTTATATCCATTGCTAAAACGAACCCCTTTCTGTTAAAAACTATGTACAGATTATTCTAGCACGAAAAAACGAAAAAGTCCACCATATCCTGCACCCTGCCAAAAATTTTTTATCCTTGCTTTTCAAAATTGTGGGCGCTATAATGGTTATAAAGTATTGGCCCAGGGCGCGCTACCAGCCCCCCAGCGCGCCCCGCGCCGGTAAACCGCCCATAGCAAAGGAGGGCTGCCCGTGTCCGGCCCCCATATTTACTGGATCTGGTGCCAGGAGGCCTTTGGGCCCGGCAGCCCCCTCCCCCTGTATATCCACGAGAACTTCCCCGGCGGCGTGCCGGGGTTTGCCCAGGCCGGCCCAGTGGCCTGGCGGAGCCTGCCCTATTTATCCCCCCGGCACGTCCAGGCGCTGCGGCGTTTCACCCTCAGCCAGGCCCAAAGCCGCCTGCAACAGGCCCTGTCCTTTGGCTGGCAGGTGCTGGTGCCGGAAAGCCCCGGCTATCCCCCGGCCCTGCGGCACACGGCCAATCCCCCGGCCGTCCTGTACGTGCAGGGCTGCTGGCCGGCCTTTTCCGCCCCGGCAGTGGCTGTTGCAGGCGCCCGCAAGCCCCTGCCCGCCAGCCAGAAGGCCGCCTGCAAGATCAGCTACCAACTGGCAGCCGGCGGCGCCACCCTTGTCAGCGGCAGTGCCGCCGGGGTAGACGCCTGTGCCCTGGCCGCCGCCCTCCGGGCCGGTGGGCAGGTGGTCAGCGTCCTCCCCGTTGACCTGCACAGCCCCTACCCCACCGCCACCCGCCCTCTGCGCCGCCGCATCATAAGCCGGGGCGGCGCCCTTGTAACCGAGCACTTCTCCCAGCGGGCCCCTGTGCCCGGTGCCTTCCACTGGCGCAACCGTATTGTCACCGGGCTCAGCCAGGCCGTGGTGCTGGTGCAGGCCGACATCCATAGCGGCACCATGATCTACGCCACCTGTGCCGCCGACCAGGGCCGCGACGTCTATGTTTACCCCGGCCCTGCCGGTAGCCCGGCCTTTGCAGGCAGCCGCCTCCTGCTGGAGGACGGCGCCCGCCCGGCGGAAACCGGCCTGGCGGTGCTGCGGGACCTGCCCGCCTACTGCCGGGGCGGCAGCCACACCCGGTACCTCTACCCCCTGCCCGGCCGATCCCCCTAGCCGCCTGCCGACCCCCTGCACAGAGAAAGGCACGCCCTCCCCGGAGAGCGTGCCTTTTTTGGTTGATTGGACCCTCCTGCCGGTCAGCCCAGGGCCTTTTCCAGCGCCTCCGCCAGTTCCTCCCGCAAACGGAGCAGCCAGCTTTCATCCTGGGGGTAATCGTCAAAGGCGGCCACATCGGGCAGCAGCCCCAGCACCTTTTCCCGGCCCACCAGGCCCTCCAGCGCCACCAGGGCGCAATAGTCGCTCATGGCCTCGTCCATCAGCATCATCCGCACCGATTCCTCCGGCTTGCCGTCCTTGCCGGGGTACACCAAAAACGGGTCGCCGCTGGGGAACGCCCCGCCCGCGTCCGTGCACCGGTAGGGGTCAATGGGGTACAGGGAGTACTGCGCATTATAAAAATTATACCCCCAATGCAAAAACCCGTCCAGTTGATGCCTATACAGCAGCGCCCCCAGCGCCCGGGTGCGCTGCCCCGCCTGCACAATAAACCGGTTGGGCACATCCTTGCTCTGGCTGGTGCAGTAGTACCCCCACAAATAGGGCGGCCGCTGTTCCAGGAAGGGCTTAATGTGGTCCACCGCGCATACCGGCTGCTGTACCAGCCCCTGCTGGTAAAAGGCATAGTCGGACAAAGCGTCCATCATGGCATACCCTTCCAGCAGGGGGGCCACGATCTCCCAGGCCCGGCGGTAGCTGTCCAACTGGTCATGGGAGGGCTCGTCAGAGATATGGAAGTAGGTCCTCTTTTCGATGCCCAGGGCCTGCAATTCCCCCTTCAGGGCCGTCAGGAACGCCCGCAGGAAGTCCCCATAGGCCTGGCCGCCCCCGTCGGTGTCCCAGCCGAACAACAGTTGATACTGCCCGTCCTTCGTGCCCATCACCTTGGGCGCCGCCACGGCCCCCCACTGGCTGAACAGGTGGGAGATCTCGATATACTCCATGCCACAGTCCAGGGCCATTTTCACCCAGCGGCGGAACTTCTCAAAGCCAAAGCGGTATTGCCCGTCCTCCACGGCCACATCCACCAGTTGTACGGTACGGCGCTCGCCGCCCACCGCGGTGTCCAAAGGCGGGGTAAACACCGGGGTCAGCAGCATATTGCACTTGCGCCGGGCCGCGGTGCGCACAAAATTCTCCACGATCTCCCAGTACCGCTCCGAGAACACCTCTACCTGGTAGTAGTCCGCCAGGCAGTCGCTGTGGAACCACTCCGTATGGGGGATGCCCAGCTTGGGCAGCGCCAGGCCCAGTACCTTGCAGGCCACCCGGCACTGGCAAAGGGTTTCCCCGCCGGTGGTCAGTTTCACCTCCACCGGGTGTTCCCCGGCAGGCGTGTCCGCCCCCGGCTCCACGTCCACCCAAAGGCTGCGCCATTGGCCGGTAATCAGCGGCGCGCCCCATTCCGTCATATCCTGTAGCAGGTCAGGGTACAGGCCGGGGGCAGTGGCCAGGTAGCCCTGGTCTGCCTCCGGGTGGCAGGGGTAGGCGCAGGGCGCCAGTTCCACGGTGCGCACCCGCACCGGCAGGGGGGAAACCACCTCCACCCCGGCCAGGGCCTTGCCCCACCCGCCCCAATAATAGGCCAGTTGGAAAGACAGGGTTTCCCCCTGTAGCCCTGCCAGCCCCTGCCCCTCCCAGGCAGAAACCGGCTCCCGGTCCGGGAACACCTTACACATCGGCGATACCAGCTTATACTGAAAGTCCATACTTCCCTCTCTTTCTTTTCTGATGGGTTTCCCCAAAGTTTCCTATAGGCGCCCTATTGCAGGCTGACGCTAAACGCGAACCGCGCGTTCTCCCCATACCACAAGGGGAAGTTGGTCCCCCAGCGGTTGTTGCACAGCAGGTAGTACATCCCCTCCGCCGCGCTGCCGTAGTCCTCGTTCTCGTCGTACAGATGCCGCCCCCCTACCGACACCAGCGGGGCGTGCAGGCTGCGGATCACCCCCTGCCCGCTCTCCACCGCCGGGGAAACGTGCAGCTTTCGGTTGCCGCCCTCCCGCACATGGTAGGGGTCTACCGGCAGGCTCAGCTTGGTCAGGGTGATCTTCTCCCCCTCCCGGTACCCCAGGTTCATGCCGAAGAACAGCCCCTCCGGGATACGGCTGGCGTCTTTCTGGTACCATGCCAGCTCTATGCCAAGCTCCTGCCCAAAGGTATACGTCACCACCGCCAGCCGGGGTGCGCCGAACCGTTCCGCCGCCTCCTGCCCGGTAGAGAGCCACAGCCGCAGCCGGCCGTCCGCCTGTTCCACCTGGTCCACCTGGTAGGCATAGGTCCTGTCCGGCAGGTTGGGCACCTTGTCCAGGCCCGGTTTGGCAAAGTCCCCCTCGGCCCACACCCTGGTATACCGCAGTTCCCGGTTATAGCGCTCCAGGTTGTCAAACACGGTTTGGGCGCTGTACACCTGGTACACCAGCCGCCCCAGCCAAAGGTTTTCATAGGCCCTGCCGTCCTTATCCAGCACCTGTAAACTGCCGTCCTCTTCCACCCGCACGTGCCAGCCATGGGCCGTAAACTCCCGCTGGGCCGTGTTTTCCCCGCACACCGGGGCCTCCTGGGGCCGCAGGGCCGCCAGCCGCCGTCGGGCCTCGGCCTGCCAGGGGGCGGGCAGGGCGCTTACCGCGTCCTCTACATACTGGCGCTGTTCCTCCCAGGAGTCCTCCATCTTCTTATAGCTGCAAAGCCCCGCCACAAAGGTGGGCTCATGGGCCAGGGTAAATTCCCGCAGTTCCTTGCCCGCGGGCATCACGTCCTCCGGGGTAATATGGTCCCGCTGCCGGGCGGCGTAGAAGTCCTCTTTCTCCCAGTTCCGCCAGTCGGAAAGCCAGCGTTTCACGTCCCGGCCCCAACTGTGCTCCACCACCAGCAGCAGCCCCCGGCAAAAGGCCCGCCAGGCCGGCGAGTCAACCGCGGCCGGGTTGGTCTGCTCCCATTCGTCCCGCAAGCGCAGCAGTTCGTAATAAGCCGCCGATTTATACGGGTCCGTGGCCACGCCGTGTATCCAGGTGTCCCCCAGTTCCTCCGTCACCACCGGCAGTTCCTCCCGGTGGGCCAGCACCACCTGGGCAAACTCGTCCATGGTGCCCGAAACGATCTCCGCCTCCGGGTACTTCTCCCGCAGCCGGGCCATCTCCGCGGCCACGCTCTCCGGCGAGGGCGGCCCGCTGTTGTCCGGGGTATGGGCAAACTCCATGGCCACCTCCCCGCATACGCTGGAGGCCCCGTACAGGGCGGCATAGTCCAAAATCACCTCGTCCTCCCCATAGCGCAGGCGGCACAAAGGCGGCAGTTTCACCATCTTCGAGGAGCCGTTGATGCCAATATGCAGGTACTTGATGCCCGCCTTTGCCAGGTACGGCACCATCGCGTGGGTGTGGCTGGGCACATCGGTCATTTTGGCGGCAATGGTCTGCTTGCCAAACCGCTGGTCCAGCCGCCGGGAGATGCTCAGCCCGTACTGGAACAGCTTGCCGTCCATCAACTCGGTGTGGGTGGTCAAAGGCAGGCCGTGCCAGGCAATCACCCCGTCCCGGATGGCCTGTTCCAGCAGGCCGGGGTCGCCCCCCTGCTCCAGGTAGAGTTCAATCAGGAACGAGCCCACCGTCCACACAAAGTTCTTCTTGCCGTCCTGGTTGCAGGCCCTGGCCGTGGCAATGGCTCCGGGGATAAAGGTTTCCAGGTAACGGTGCAAAACCGCCTGGGCGGAATCGGTAAAGCCGATGTCCAAATGGGTCTTGTGGATCACAAGGACTTTTTTGATGTTGTTCATACCGTTTCTCCTAATGGTTGTGTTGATGGCCAGCTACCCGGCCTGTTCAGACGGCCCCATTATAACACAAGTCCCCCCAAAACGGAACAGCAAAACCGCATTTCCTTAAAATTTCTTCCCGCCCCCCGCCGCCCGGCAAAGCGCATGAAAATTCCGCTTCCCCCCTCCCTTTTGTGTTGACACTGACAGCCTCATCCGATATAATAAGGATGTATAAGCCTGCGCGTCCCGCGCACCCATCCGGCGCGGCGGCAGCGCAAACAAAACCCAGGAGGCGATCCAGCAAATGGAAAACAAGCAGGAACAGGCCTATCAGGTCTACCAAAACCCCAACGGCCCCGCCATCGGCACCGCCGGGGCCAAGATCATAGAGCAGGACGGGCTGTACTTTAAAGATCTGGCCGGCGCCGGCCAACTGCTGCCCTACGAGGACTGGCGGCTGCCGGTAGAGGCGCGGGCCAAGGACCTGGCCGCCCGGCTGTCCGTGGAGGAGATCGCCGGGCTCATGCTCTACTCCCCCCACCAGATGGTGCCCGCCGGGCCCCACGGCCCCTTCCCCGGCACCTACGGGGGCAAGGCCCTGGCCGAAAGCGGCGCCCCCCACTGGGAGCTGACCGACCAGCAAAGGCAGTTTGTGGAAAAGGACCATGTGCGCCACGTGCTGGCCACGGTGATGGAAAACCCCCAGGTGGCCGCTCGGTGGAGCAACCGCCTGCAAAGCTTTGCCGAAAGCCTCCCCTGGGGCATCCCGGTGAACATCTCCAGCGACCCCCGGCACGGCTCCAGCCAGGCCGGGGCCGAGTACAAGTCCGGCGCCGGGGACGTGTCCAAGTGGCCCGAGGGCCTGGGCATGGCCGCCACCTTCTCCCCGGAAACCTGCCGGGCTTTTGGCGACGCGGTGTCCAAAGAGTGCCGGGCCCTGGGCATCACCACCGCCCTGTTCCCCCAGGTGGATGTGGCCACCGAGCCCCGGTGGATGCGCCTGGAGGACACCTTCGGCCCCCACCCCCAGTTGGTCACGGACTTTGGCAAAGCCTACTGCGACAGCCTGCAAACCACCCAGGGCGCCCCGGACGGCTGGGGCAAGGACAGCCTCTGCGGCATGGCCAAGCACTGGCCCGGCGGCGGCCCCTGCGAGGGCGGCCGGGACGCCCACTACCCCTTCGGCAAGTTCGCCGTGTATCCGGGGGATAACCTGAGCGACCACCTGAAGCCCTTCCTGGAGGGCGTGTTCAAACTGGACGGCCCCACCGGCGCGGCCTCCGCCATTATGCCCTACTACACCGTCAGTTGGGGCGTGGACCAAAAGGACGGCAAAAACGTGGGCAACTCCTACAGCCGGTACATCATCCACGACCTGCTCCGGGAAAAATACGGCTACGACGGCATCGTCTGCACCGACTGGGGCATCACCGCGGACCCGGAACCGGAGGTCGACTCCTTCTCCAGCCGCTGCTACGGGGTGGAGGACCTGACCGAGGCCCAGCGGCACCTGCTGGCCATTGAGAACGGCGTGGACCAGTTCGGGGGCAACTCCGCCATCGCGCCCATCCTGGAGGCCTACCAAATCGGCTGCCAGCGCCACGGGGAGGCGGCCATGCGCGCCCGGATGGAGCAGTCCGCCGTGCGCCTGCTGAAGAACATCTTCCGCTGCGGCCTGTTCGAGAACCCCTACCTGGACCCCGCCGAAAGCGCCAGGGTGGCCGGCTGCGAGGAATTCTGCCGGGCCGGCTACGAGGCCCAGCTTAAATCCGTGGTCATGGTAAAAAACCAGGGCGCCCTGCCCCAGCGGGACCGCAAAAAGGTGTACATCCCCACCCGGCACATCGGCCCCATGCAGTCTTTCTTCCGCAGCAGCCTGCCCGCCCAGGATATCGACCCCGCCGCTACCGAGCTGGTGGAGAAATACTATGACCGGGTAAGCACCCCCCAAGAGGCGGACTTCGCCCTGGTGTTTATGGAGAGCCCCCTCTCCGACGGCTACTCCAAAGAGGACCGGGAGGCCGGAGGCAACGGCTATGTGCCCATCTCCCTGCAATACCGTCCCTACACGGCCCAGGCCGCCCGGCCGGAGAGCATTGCCGGCGGCGACTTCCGGGAGGCTTTCACCAACCGGGGCTATCAGGGCAAAACCGGCTTTGCCGCCAATGAGGGCGACCTGGACCTGCTGCTGGATACCAAAGCGGCCATGGGCCAAAAGCCCGTTATCGCCGTGCTGCGGATGCACAAGCCCACTGTCCCCGCCGAGTTTGAGCAGAGCGCCGACGGCATCCTCATCGACTTCGGCGTGCAGGCCCAGGCCATCTTCGACCTGGTCAGCGGCCGGGCCGAGCCCAGCGGCCTGCTGCCCGTGCAGATGCCCGCCAATATGGAAACCGTCGAGCGCCACTGCGAGGACGTGCCCTTTGATATGGAGCCCTACACCGACGCCGCCGGCCATTGCTACGACTTCGGCTTTGGCATGGACTGGAGCGGCCCCATCCAGGACGAAAGGACAAAACGGTACACCAAATGAACAAGATAAACCCCACGCCTACCCTGCCCGATTCCATGCACCCCCACGAAAAAGCCCTGGCCCGGTTCCAGGTGGACGGCGCGGCCGTGGACCTGGTAGAGTGGCAGGAGTCCCTCTGGTGCGGCAAAATCCGCTACGCCCCCGGCAATACCGGCGAGCCGGACGTGGAAAAGTTGATGGAGGAGTTCGTGGCCCTGGGCGACGCGGACCTGTCCCCTGTAGGCCCGGAGCCCGGCTGGGATGTGTGCATGAGTTTCAACTACCTTTCCGGCCAGCGGCCCAGCGGCGTGTTTTTCGGTTTCCGGGTAGAAAGCCGGGCCCAGCCCCAGGGGTTTGACCTCCGCTGGCTGCCCGGTGGCCAGTACCTGCGGGTGGAGATCAACGAACAGACCGCCCGCGCCCTGGAAAAAGAGCCCTGGCAAGGGGGCGTCCCCCCCTACCAGTGGATCTGCCAAAGCTTTGGCCCCCGGCTGGGCTTTGCCTGCGAAGACAGCGGCCTGCCCATCACCGAGTACTACCGCCACGCGGCGGACGGCAGCATCACCGGCTGCTGGATGTACGTCCCCGTTACCGGCCGGCTGGAGGGCGGACCCCAAATAAATTCCGTCCCATCCGCTATATAGGGGTAATTTTTTCCAGCTTTTAACCGATATAGTAAATAGACGGCGATTGACATAGTATAGAAGGAGGAACCATCCCATGGCATTAGAATTTGATCCCAGTGTAAACCGTTACCAGGCTGTTTCCAATTACACCAAAACCACCCAGGCCACCGGGGCCGGCAAGCCCGCCGAACCCGCCAAAGAAGCGGAAAAGACCGCCGGGTCCGGCGCGGCTGCGGGTAAAGTCGAACAGGCCCCTGACAGCGTAGAGCTCAGCAGCGACGCCAAAAGCATCAATAAAATGAGCGACAGCGACCGGGCCGCCCTGGTCAAAAGCCTGAAGGCCGACCTGGACAACCAGATGAACCGGTTCATCAACATGATGACCCAGACCTTCCAAAAGCAGGGCATGACCGCCAAGTCCGCCGAGGATGACAGCTTTTGGCGTATGTTCGCCTCCGGCAACCTGAATGTGGACCTGGAAACCAAGCAGGCCGCCCAGGAGGCCATTTCCGAGGACGGCTATTGGGGCGTCAAGCAGACCTCCCAGCGCATCTTCCAGATGGCCCAGGCCCTGGCGGGGGATGACCCGGAGAAGATGAAGGAGATGCAGGACGCCGTAGCCAAGGGCTACGCGGCTGCCGGCAAGGCTTGGGGCGGCGACCTGCCCGACATCGCCGGCCAGACCATCGACGCGGTAAACAAGATGTTCGAAGACTACTTTGCCGGCGAAAAGACCGAAGAAACCGGAAAAACCGAAGCCTAAAGCATCCAAAACATAAAAAGGGCGGTCCCGCCGGCGGGGCTGCCCTTTTGTTATGGCCGCCGGGGCCCTCCCCTTTTCAAAAAATCCCCCCATTATTACCCCAAAAGCCCAAAACCGGTTGACCCGCCCCCCACTCTGGTGTATAATCATGATGTCTGTACAGAATCATCCCCGAAAGGAATGTGGATACAATGGTAAAGATCCTCACCGACAGTTCCTGTGACCTCTCCCCGGCCCGCTGCGAAGAGCTGGGCGTAGAAATGCTGCCCATCACCGTAAACTTTGGGGCCGAAAGCTACCGGGCCCATGTGGACCTGAGCAACGAAGCCTTCTACCAAAAGCTGGCGGCGGCCACCGAGCTGCCCAAAACCGCCCAGATCCCCCCCGCCTTCTTTGAGGACAAGTTCAAACAGTACCAGGAAAGCGGCGACCAGGTGGTATGCCTGTTCATCTCCTCCATGATGAGCGGCACCCTCCAATCCGCCCGCCTGGCCAAAAACCTGCTGGGCGCCGACAACATCCACCTGCCCGATACCCTCAACGTCACCTTCGCCCTGGGCCTGCTGGTAGAGGAAGCCGCCAAAATGCGGGATCGGGGCCTCTCCGCCGCTGATATTGCCGCCGAGGTGGAAAAGCTGGTGCCCCGGGTCCGGCTCTGGGCCCTCATCGACGACCTGAAATACCTGAAGATGGGCGGCCGCCTCTCCGCCACCAGCGCCCTGGTGGCCAGCATTCTGGGCATCTGCCCCATTATCACCCTGTCCGGCGGCCTGGTGGAGGTGGTAGGCAAGGCACGGGGCCGCAAGGCCGCCTTCAAGTACATCCAGGGCATGGTGGAAAAAGAGCCCATCTCCGGGGACTTTTCCGTAACGGTAGGCCACGCCGCCGTGCCCAAGGTCCGCGATGACTTCATGGAATACATGGACGCCGAGTTGAAAAAGCGCCAGGTGCACAAGCTGGATATCGGCAGCATTGTGGGCACCCACACCGGCCCCGGCGCCTGCGGGCTGGCCTATATCCGCAAGTGAAACGCCGTCTCCTCCAAGCCGCCGCCGTGCTGCTGGGCCTGGCCCTGCTCTGCCTGCTGATGCTCTGGCTGCGCCCCCCCTGCCTGATCCTGCAATACACCGGCCTTTACTGCACCGGCTGCGGCGTCACCCACATGGTGGCCGCGTTGCTGCGGGGGGACCTGCCCGGGGCCGCCGCCCAAAATCCCTTCATGCTCCTGGCCCTGCCCCTGTGCGCCCTCTGGCTGCTGGCAGAGGCCGCCCGCTACGTTTTGGGCAAGCCCCCCCTTTGCCGGGGGCGCTGGGCCCGCCCGGTATTTGGCGTCCTGTTGTTGCTGGCGGCCCTGTTCACCGTGCTGCGCAACCTGCCGGGTTTTTCCTGGCTAGCCCCCGCCTGGGCTGCCGGCTGACCCCTCCCCCGTATTTTTTCATCATGATTCGACAATTTTCCGGCTGTTTATAATGCTTTTTTAGCATATTTAGTTAACATAAAATCTTTATTGTCCGTTCGTTTTGTACTCCAAAGCGAACGGGCTTTTTTATATTTATTATTCTTTATGTGAAAGTATTTGTATAAATAACATTTGCAGCCCAAAAATTCTTGAAAAAACTTATCAAAAATACCAAAAATCCCTCTTGCATTTCCCTTTTAAACGTGCTATGATAAAGTAAAATAAACCACCAAACGGCACACGTTAGTTGTAAAATAATTTTTCATACCTTCTCTTTTACTTTTATCACACAATAACTTTCTCATTATGGGCGCATTTACTATTAATGTATGAAAAAATTATGCAAATTTCCTCTTGACTACCGGCCAAAATAATTCTATAATAGAAAATGGCAAAAAAAGTCAAAAAAGTTCGAGCAGGCCCTTTGACCGGCAACGGCAAAACCGCTTTCCGGGCCGTGCGCCAGCGCACGCGGACAGCCTTTTTGGCGGCACGTTTGCGGCTTATGGCAACAGAGAATAACAGCCCGGAAAAGCCTTCCGGGGACTAGATTTTCATAGGCAGGTGCTGATAAGTGGCAGGAGTAGTGTTAAAATTAAATCAGATGCTGGAGGACCTTCCGGTTTCAGAGCGGAAGGTGGCCCGCTACGTTTCCCAAAACCTGGACCACATGGTGGGCCTTTCGGTAGAGGAACTGGCCGGCCGCAGCGGCTCCAGCCAGGCGGCGGTGGTACGCTTTTGCAAAAAGCTGGGCTACCACGGCTACCGGGATTTTTCCATCCAGTTGGTCAGTGAGCTGGCCGTGGCCCAGCGGGCCAATGTGCAGCGTTCCGGCTATAGCGACATCCGGGCAGGCGAAAACGCGGGCAATATCATCCGCAAAGTCTGCCACCACAACATACAGGCCATCGAGGACACCTTCTCCCTGGTAGAGCCCGAACGGGTGGAGTTGGCCGCCGACAAGCTCTTCCTGGCCCAGCGCATCGACGTATACGCCATGGCCGCCTCCAACCTGGTGGCCCAGGATGCCCAGCAAAAGCTTATGCGCATCAACAAGCGGGTCACCGCTTACGCGGACCCCCACCTCCAGCTTTCCTCCGCCTCCACCCTCACCCCCGCCGATGTAGCCATCGCCCTCTCCTGGTCCGGGGAAACCCGCGAGGTGCTGGAGTCCGTAGAACTGGCCCGGCTCAACGGTGCCTTTGTAATCGCCGTCACCCGGTTCGGCAAGGTCACGCTGGCCTCCCTGGCTGACGTACACTTCGGCCTCAGCGCCCCAGAAATGGCCATCCGTAGCGGCGCCATGAGTTCCCGCATCGCCCAAATGACCATGGTGGATATCCTCTTCTCCTGCGTGGTCAGCCGCCATTATAAAGAAACCGTCCCCTATCTGGAGCGCACCCGGCAAGTCACCCGTGCCAACCAGTAAAGCCCCGTATACAAGGCAAGCCCGACAGCATCCCCGCTGCCGGGCTTTTTTGCCGTGCCGCATAACCAACCGCCGGCCCTCATATGGATATAGCAAACGCACTTGCCAACCGGCGCGCCGGTTGGCAAGCCGGGGGGAGGCCATAGCCTCCCCACCCGGTTCCAAAGAGGCATCGCCTCTTTGGAACCGCGTTTGCGGTCACACGGGCTTACTCCGCGGTCAGCATCCGGTACATGGCCTCCAGGCAGATCTGCGCGTGCAGCTTAAACCGCCGCAGGTCGATCTGCTCGTTCACGTCATGGGCATGGGTGGGCTCCTCGTCCGGGAATCCGGGCCCAAAGCCCACACCCTTGCCGAACATCTGCCGGGCATAGGTGCCGCCGCCCATGGAATAGATGCTGCACGCCTCCCCGGCCACAGCCTTGTACGCCTCCGAAAGCAGCGTCACCAACTGGCTCTCCTTGGGCAGGTACAGGGGTTTCGCGTCCGAAAGCAGGGTATATTCCAACCCGGCCTCTGCCGCGGCCTTCGCAATGGTGTCCGATACCCATGCCCCGTCCTTGGTAGCCGGGTAGCGGATATCCACCGTCAGGCTGCAACCCTGGCTGTTGGCGCTCACCAGGCCCAGGTTGAAGGTCAACGGGCCGCTGGGCTCGTCGCTGATGGCCACCCCCAAGGGGCTGCCGTCGGTGCACAGGCCAATCTTCTCGTGGATAAACCGGAAGAACCCGCCCAGCCGTTGGGCCCCAAAGACCTTTGCCAGCAGTTCCACCGTGTAGGCGGCGGCGTTCTTGCCGTGCTCCGGTGCCGCGGCGTGAGAGGCCTTGCCCTTGGCCAGTATCTTCGCCCCGTCCTCTGTCCGGGTGATTGTAAAGGCAATGTCCCCCTCCCTGGCCGCGTCCGCCAGCCGCTGGTACTCCTCGCCGGTGCACACCACCTGGCACTCCGCCTTGGCGGGCACCGCGTTGGGCACCGTGCCCGCGGCAAAGCTCCTAATCAGCGGCGAGTCGTTCTCCCCCTTTACCTGCAAGTCAATAATCCCCTTCTCGCAGTGGCAAATGCCATAGCCCGAGTCCGGGGTAAAGCCCATGTCCGGGTGCTGCTCTTTCGAGAAGTAGTAGGGCATATCCGCCATGCCGATCTCCTCCGCCGAGCCGAACACCACCCGCAGCTTGCGGTTGCCCTTTACGCCGGCGTCTTTCAGGGCCCGCAGGCAGTGCAGGGCCACCACCGCCGCGCCCTTGTCATCCGAAACGCCCCTGCCAATGGCCTTGCCGTCCCGCAGGGTCAGGGTAAAGGGGTCGGTGTCCCAGCCCTCCCCGGCAGGCACCACGTCCAGGTGGGCCATCACCACCGCGTTGCCCTCGCTCTGGCCGTACTCGGCGTGGGCGGCGTAGTAGTCCACGTTTTTGGCGGCCAGGCCGTAGCCCTTGGCCATCTCCACCACTGTGTCAATGGCCTTGGCGCACTGGTCCCCAAAGGGGTGCTCCCCCTGGGCCGGCACCGCCACCGAGGGGATCGCCACCAGCTTGCCCAGGTCGCTTACAATGTCGTCCCAGTAATCCAGAATTTTCTCTCCAAACATACGCTCCGTCCTTTCTAAAATACGCTACAAGCCTATGATATACCCTTTTGAACCCGAAGTCAACTTTATTTTCCGCCCCGCCCCCCTCCGCCAACCGCCCCACTTCCCCTCGGTAAACCATCCGCCCCCTTCTACCAGCCACCCACTTCCTCAAACTAAATCCCTCCTCCCCCCTCACCACCCCAAACTCCCACCCTCCCCCATCCTCGCCCCTCCCCCTTCACTTCATCTTGATAAACCGCCCGCCACCCTTCCTCCTCCCACCACTCCTACCTCACCAACCCAAACTCCCCCCTCTCCTCTCCCGCTCTCACCCCTCTCCCTTCACTTCATCTCGATAAACCGCCCGCTGCCCTTCCTCCTCCCACCAACCCCACCACACCAACCCAAACGCCCACCTCTCCCATCCTCGCCCCTCTCCCTTCACTTCATCTTGATAAACCGCCCACCCCCTCCCACCATTCTCACCTCACCAACCCAAACCCCCACCTCTCCCACCCTCGCCCCTTCCCCTTCACTTCATCTTGATAAACCGCCCACCCCCTCCCACCACTCTCACCTCACCAACCCAAACGCCCCCCTCTCCTCTCCCATCCTCGCCCCTCCCCCTTCACTTCATCTCGATAAATCGCCCTTCTTCCTCCAACCTCCCCACTTCACCAAACCAAAATCCCAACACACCTCCCCCAACACCACAACCCTGCGCATTTCACCGCAACCCCTATACTTTTTCACAACATCCCATTAGCACATCATTGTACCAAATAAAACCCCCTCCAAGACCCCCATAATACCCCCTCCCTATCCCCCTAAGACCGCCCTCCTATCCCCCTACTATCCTGCTAAGAACCCCCTACGATCTCCCCCTAAATTGCCCAATTTTCCCCTTCCCACCCCCTCCCGGCCGCCCCATCACCCCGCCCCATCCGAAAAGGAGATACCCTATGATCAACACCATCTGGTTCGGCATGATCGCCCTCAGCGTCGTCTGTGCCGCCGCAAACGGCCGCCTTGGGGCCCTTTCCGCCGCCGTCATGGACGGCGCCCAAGACGCGGTAGAGCTGTCCATCTTCCTGCTGGGCAGTATGTGCGCCTGGCTAGGTTTCCTGCGCATCGCCGAAGAAAGCGGCCTTACCGGCCTGCTGGCGCGGGGTTTTGCCCCCCTCATCAACCGCCTTTTCCCCGATTTCCGGGACTCCTCCGAGATCAAAGGCAAAATCTGCATGAACCTTTCCGCCAACCTGCTGGGTCTAGGCAATGCCGCCACCCCCCTAGGCCTTTCCGCTATGGAGGCCATGGCAAAGCAGCAACCAGGCCCCCTACCCAGCCGGGGCATGGTGCTGTTTGTGGCCATCAATACGGCCTCTTTACAGCTTTTGCCCGTGAATATGGCCGCCATGCGTGCCTCCTGCGGCAGCGCGGCCCCCTTCGGCATTTTGCCCCAGGTCTGGGCCACCTCCCTGTGCGCCCTGTGCGCCGTAGTGCTCTGTTGTAAGCTAATGGAGCACCGGGATGCCCCCCTGCAGCCCCCAAAAAGGAGGGGATCTGGATGGAACAGCTAGGGGCCATGGCCCTCCCCCTGATTGTGGGCCTGATTGTACTGTATGGTTTCAGCCAGGGTGTGGCGGTTTTTGACGCCTTCCTGGCCGGGGCAAAGGAGGGCATCCGCACCTCTCTGGGCATTTTGCCCACGCTTATCGGGCTGATCGTGGCGGTCAACATGGTACGGGCCTCCGGGCTGCTGGACATGGTCTGCCAACTGGCCGCCCCCCTGACCCAAGCCCTGGGCCTGCCGGGCGAGTTGGTTCCCCTGGCCTTGCTGCGGCCTATTTCCGGCAGCGGCTCTTCCGCCTACACCCTCTCCCTGCTGGAGCAGTTCGGCCCTGACAGCCCCACCGGGAAAATCGCCTCCGTGCTGTCCTCCTCCACCGAAACCACCTTCTATGCCATCACCGTGTACTTCGGCGCGGTGCAGTGTAAAAAGCTGCGGTACACCGTGCCCGCGGCCTTGCTGGGTGATATGGTAGCGGTCGTCCTCTCGGTGCTGACCGTACGCTTGTTTGGATAGCCGCCCCTTACATTTGGTAAAATCGCACAAAAACATCTGTATACCCCTTTTCCCATTTCTCTTGATTGTAAAGGTTTCTCCTTGCCAACCGGCCCAGGCAGGCATTTTTCTCCCCAGCCCCTAATATCCTTTGACAAGCCCCTTCTGATGTGCTATACTATAAAAAAGAAATTATGTTCGCAGCGAAAGGGGCGTGGGTTTATGGTAGATTGGGCCAAAGAGCAATGTGGTTGCTTTACAGGCCATCGCTTTTTGCCGAAAAATGACCTCCCCTGGCTTCGCCGCCGCGTAGGGCTGGAGGTCGTCCGCCTTTGGCGGCAAGGAGTACAGGTCTTTTTGGCCGGCGGCGCCCTGGGGTTCGATACCCTGGCCGCCCAGGAAACCCTACGCCTGCAACAGGGGCTGCTCCCCGGCATCCGGCTGGTACTGGTGCTGCCCTGCCTGGAGCAGGAAAAAAACTGGCCCATCCGGGACCAGTTGGCCTACCGGGAGATCCTCCGCCAGGCCAGTGATGTGATCTATACCAGTGGCCCCTATACAAAGGGGTGTATGTTTCAGCGGGATCGATATATGGTAGAAAAAAGTGCCCACTGCATCTGCTACCTCCGGCCCGGCCAGGTGCGGGGGGGCACCCTGTATACCGTCAATTTTGCCCGCCGTTCCGGCTTGCAGGTCAGCAACCTTTTCGGCCGCTGCCCGGCCATGCAGCCGGCCCTGCCGCCCTCGGCAATGGCCGCGCTTGACCGTCCAACCGTTTCCACAACATAAAAAGCAAGGCCCGTCGCTGGAATGCAACGGCCTTGCTTTTTAGCCTTTTTTACGTAAGAGCAGGCGGGTTTCCCCCGGGTTCAGGGTGGGGAGCACCGCTTTTATTTTGGGGTGATGCAGCCCCTGCCGCACCATCTCTTTCAGCACGGTACCCTGGTTGGAACCGTGGATCACCCGCAGTTCCTTTATGCCGGCAGGGGCGTGATCCAGCCAGTTTAGCAGCAATTCCCTGGCGTCAGCCTCATAAAGGCCGTGCAGGTCTGCCGTCATCACATCGCCTGTGCGCCTAAACCGCATGGCTTACTGCTGGGGCATCACCAGCACCTTGATGGACTCTGCCCCGCTTTGGGCGGCAATGGCAGCGGGCAGTTCCTTTAGCGGGTAGCGGTGGGTGATGATGGGCCCAAAGTCCAGCTTACCGGCGTTGATCAGCGCCACAGCCCTGGCATGGGTGTCAGGGTTCACAAAGGATCCCTTAACAGTCAACTCTTTCTTATACACATCAAACAAGCGTAAAGGGAATTCCGCTTCCGGCTTTGGCACACTGAACAGCACCACCGTAGCCCCTTTGTTGGCAAAGGCAAACGCGCTGGCCACCGCCGGGTTATTGCCCACGCATTCGATGACCACATCGGCTGCCCCTTCGGCCCGGGCGAACTGGGCCGGGTCGGTGGGGTCTAAGGCCCAATCGGCGCCCAGGATTTCCGCTGCCTGGCGGCGGGCGGCATTGGGCTCGCTGAGGATAAGCCGGGCCGCGCCGGACAGCCTGCATAGCTGTAGCATGATCAGCCCAATCGCCCCGCCGCCTACCACGCACACCGTCTGGCCGGGCTTGATGCCTGCCAGGTCTATACCATGGAGGCAGCAGGCCAGCGGCTCGGCCATCGCCCCCGCCTCATAGGGCACTTCCGGGGCCAGCCGAAAAGCTTGGGCAGCGGGCACCAGGCTGTACTGGGCAAAGCCCCCATCCCTGGTAACGCCTACCGCCTCCATAGCCGTGCAAAGCTGCTTTTTGCCGTTGCGGCAGTGCTGGCACTGGCCACAGTAGATGTTAGGGTCAACGGTCACATGGTCGCCTACAGCCAGCCCGGTAACCCCTTGCCCTACGGCTACCACTTCCCCGGCGTATTCGTGCCCCAGCACCACCGGCGGGTTTACCTCCGCAGAGCCCGGCTCGCCGTTTTTGATGTGCACATCCGTGCCGCACACACCGCAGGCCATATTTTTTATGGCCACTTCGCCAGGCCCCGGCGCGGGCAGCTCCGTTTCACGAAACGCAAACGCGCCATCGCCTATAAAGAAATGCGCCTTCATGGTATCACTCCTCTGGTTTATTTTTCCTGTTCCCGTCCTTGTCAAAGGTGCGTTTTAGCGCCCGTTCTGTCAGCCAAACAGAACCCAACATCGGCACCATCTGCACCCCGGAAACCAGGCCGCATACCGCGCCTACCTTGTCCCCGTCCCGGCCAAACACCAGCAGCAAGCCTACAACCGTCAGGGGCAAAAGCGCCAGCCCCATACGCCACCACAACCGGCCGCAATACTGGTGGGCAAAGGCCCAGGTATCTTCGTTTTTCATAGAGCGGGCCGAGCGGTAGCCAATCAGGCCGTTGATCTTATCGGGCGTGCCCCGGCGGAACATCCAGCCAAAAAGGACCATTGTGCCGGGAACCAACAGGCATACCACCAGCGAAAACACCCAATACCATCCCATAGCAAGTACCCCTTTCTCTAGTTTTTCCGTCATGGCGGAAAAGGGAGGCTCAGTGCCTCCCTTCCCTTACTCTTGCATATATAAGACCCGCGGGGCTTATTCGTACTCGACCACGTTCACCCAGCCCATCAGGAATTCCTTCTCCTCAGGCTTGCCCTTTACAGACTGGCTGGCCGCTACGATGGGCAGCCATTTCTGCACATACTGCTTGGCAGTGTCAGACTTTTTGCAGAAGATGTCCAGGTACTTCTCCGCGCCGTCCATATCGCCGTTCAGCCAGAACAGCAGGTAGGTACGGGCCGCGTCGGCGCTGGCGTTGCCCTGGGTAGCGTGGGCCCAGTCCAGCACGGCATAGCCGCCGTCAGGCTTAATGATCACGTTGGAGGGGTTGAAATCCCCGTGGCACAGCTTGCGGTGCTTGGGCAGGCTGTCCAGGCGGGCGTCCAACTCATAACGGGTGGTGGCGTCCAGCCCGGTCTGGCTGATCTTCCTGCGCATCTTGTCCTGCAACAGGGTCAGCATGGGGGCGGTATGCTGGTGCAGCTCCAACTGGATGTCCACCAGGCGTGCCAGATACTCTTCCTTCTTCTCCGGGTTCTCGGCGATCAGCCGGTCCATGGTCTTGCCCTCAATGTAATCGGTGACAATAGCCCACTTGCCGTCTACCATCTCCACGCCCTGTACGCGGGGCATGGATACGCCGGTTTCCTCTACACGGGCGATGTTCAGCGCCTCGTTCAGGATGTCCGCCTTGGAAAAACCCTCGTCAAAAACCTTGACCACCCGGTCTCCTTCACGATATACGGTCTTGGAGGTGCGCGCCGCGATCACTCTTGCATTTTCCAGATTCATGTGTATACTCCTCCCTAATTATTTGCCGTAGTAGCACTTGAGGTAGATGTCCTTGATCTCGCTCATCAATGGGTAGCGGGGGTTGGCCCCGGTGCACTGGTCGTTGAAGGCGTTCTCCACCATCTCGTCCAGGGTAGCCTTAAAGGCCTCCTCGGTGATGCCGTAGTCCTTAATGGTCTTCTTAATGCCGATGATCTCCTTGAGTTTCTCCAACTCGTTGATCAGGCTCTCCAGCAGCTCGTCATCGTTATTACCGGCAAAGCCGCAGGCGCGGGCGATCTCGGCATAGCGGGCTTTGGCATGGGGGTACTGGTACTGGGAGAAGGTGCCCATCTTGGTGGGGACTTCAACGGCGTTGTAGCGGATGACATCCGTGAGGATTACCGCGTTGGCTACGCCGTGGGGCAGGTGATGGTACGCGCCCAGTTTGTGGGCCATGGAGTGGTTCAAGCCCAGGAACGCATTGGCAAAGGCCATACCGGCGATGCAGCTAGCCTCGGCCATCTTCTCGCGGGCAATGGGATCCTTGGCGCCGTTCTCATAGGCAGAGGGCAGGTACTGGAACACCGCCTTGATCGCCTGCAAAGCCAGGCCGTCGGTGAACTGGGAGGCCATGATGGACACATACGCCTCGATGGCGTGGGTCATGGCGTCAATACCGGAGGCGCTGGTCAGGCCCTTGGGCTGGTTCATCATGTTGTCCACGTCCACAATGGCCATGGTGGGCAGCAGCTCATAGTCTGCCAGGGGCCACTTGGTGCCGGTCTTTTCATCGGTGATAATGGCAAAGGGCGTAACCTCAGAGCCGGTACCGGAGGAGGTGGGGATCGCCACCATCATGGCCTTGCCGCCCATTTTAGGGAACCGGTAGATACGCTTGCGGATATCCATAAAGTCCATGCTCATGGCCTGGAAGTCCGCGTCCGGATGCTCATAGAGCACCCACATGATCTTGGCAGCGTCCATGGGGGAGCCGCCGCCCAAGGCGATGATCACGTCGGGCTGGAAGGAGCGGATCTGCTTTACACCCTCCATCGCGCAGGCCAGGGTCGGGTCCGGGGCCACGTCGGCAAATACGGCGTACTGGATGCCCAGTTCGTCCAGCTTATCGGTCAGGGGCTTGGTGTAGCCGTTCTGATACAGGAAACTGTCGGTAACGATGAACGCCTTCTTCCGGGCGTAATCGGTCTTAAGCTCTTCCAGGGCTACGGGCATACAGCCCTTCTTAAAGAACACCTTCTCAGGCGTACGGAACCACAGCATATTCTCTCTCCTCTCGGCCACGGTCTTAATGTTGATCAGGTGCTTGACGCCTACGTTCTCCGAAACGGAGTTGCCGCCCCAGGAGCCGCAGCCCAAAGTCAGGGAGGGGGCCAGCTTGAAGTTGTACAGGTCGCCGATGCCGCCAAAGGAGGAGGGGGTGTTGACCACGATGCGGCAGGTTTTCATGGCAGCCTGATGGGCAGCCAGTTTCTCCTGCTGGGTCACGTCGATATACAGGGAGGCCGTGTGGCCGTAGCCGCCGTCCTCAATCAGGCGCTCAGCCTTCTGGATGGCGTCCTCAAAGCTGGTGGCCTTGTACATGGCCAGCACGGGGGAGAGTTTCTCGTGGGCAAACTCCTCGGAGATATCCACGCTCTCTACCTCGCCGATAAGGATCTTGGTACTCTCCGGCACGGTAACGCCGGCCAACTGGGCGATCTTGAAAGCGGACTGGCCCACGATCTTGGCGTTCAGGGCGCCGTTGATGATGATGGTCTTGCGCACCTTGTTCAGTTCGGCCTTAGATAGGATATGGCACCCGCGGCGGACGAACTCAGCCTTGACCTGGTCATACAGAGGCTCCAGGGTGATAACGGACTGCTCGGAGGCGCAGATCATGCCGTTATCAAAGGTCTTGGAGTGGATGATGGAGTTGACGGCCAAAATCGGGTCGGCCGTGTCGTCAATAATAGCGGGCACGTTGCCGGCGCCCACGCCCAAAGCCGGGGTACCGGAGGAGTAAGCAGACTTTACCATGCCGGGGCCGCCGGTGGCCAGGATGATGTCAGCCTCCGCCATGACCAGGTTGGTCAACTCCAGGGAGGGGGCGTCGATCCAGCCGAAGAGGCCTTCGGGCGCACCGGCCTTTACGGCTGCGTCCAGCACAACCTTGGCAGCGGCAATGGTGCACTTTTTGGCACGGGGGTGGGGGCTGATGATAATGCCGTTGCGGGTTTTCAGGGCCAGCAAGGTCTTAAAGATGGCGGTGGAGGTGGGGTTTGTGGTGGGGATAACGGCGGCAATCACGCCGATGGGCTCGGCAATTTTACGGGTGCCGAACGCCTTGTCCTCCTCAATCACGCCGCAGGTCTTGGTATTTTTGTAGGCGTTATAGATATACTCGGCCGCATAGTGGTTCTTAATGACCTTGTCCTCCACAATGCCCATGCCGGTTTCCTCAACGGCCATCCTGGCCAGCGGGATACGCTGAAGGTTGGCGGCCATAGCCGCGGCGCGGAAAATCTCGTCCACCTGCTGCTGGGTAAAGGTGGCGTACTTTTTCTGCGCCTCACGCACCCTTGCCAGCATTTTTTCAAAGGTTTCCACGTTTTCCACGATTTCGTAATTTGTCTCCATGAAATTGCCCATCCTTTGCTGTTTATTTGGGGGAACACCGGGCAAGGCCCCTTGCCTATACCGGGTTTCCCTTCGTGCTGAATCGTTCTTTCAGGTGGTTGGAAAGCAGCGCCAGCGACACTGCCATGTTCTCGTTTTGCACCAAAATGCCCTCCGGCACTTGCAGATGCGCGTTGGCGAAGTTCCATACCGCCAGGATGCCGCTATCTATCAGTTGGTCGCACACCGCCTGGGCGTGCTCCCCCGGCACCGTGATGATCCCGATGTGTATGCCCACCCTGCGGCACAGGTCTGGCAGCTTGTTCATGGGCATGATCCGCTTTCCGGCCACCTCCCGGCCGGAAAGGGCCGGGTCCGCGTCAAAGCCTGCCAAAATGTTCAGCCCATATTGGGGAAAGCCGCTGTAGGCAAGCAGCGCCTGCCCCAGTTTGCCCGCGCCTACCAGCACGGCGTCCTGGCTGTTGTCATAGCCCAAAAAGACCTCCAACTCCTTGATCAGTTCTAACCGGGCATAGCCCACTTTGGGCCGCCCAATGCTGCTGACCGAGGCCAGGTCTTTGCGCACCACCACATCGTTGAGGCCCAGCGCCTCAGCCACAGCCGTGGCGGAAACGAACTTTTTGCCAGCGCCGGAAAGGCTGCGCAGGTAGTTCAGGTAGGCCGGCAGCCTTTGCAGGGTCTGCTTGGAAACACACCGGTCCGGCACGATTATCACCTCCATTCCCGCTTTGCTCTGGTCATATTCTCTTACTGCTTATAATATAGCACATTCCGTGCTAAAAGGGAAGTATTAATTTTTATTATCGATAAAGAAATATCGATAGGCCCCACCGGAATATTTGTGGATTTTCCACCAGCATTTCCCCACAGAAAAGGCCGGGGATACCCCCAGCCTTTCTCTTCCTGCCCCCGCTATCCCCTTCGGGAATGCCCTACAAAAAGACGCGCCCAAAGGTGGTCACGCGGCCTGCGCGGTGGGCTGGGACAGGCCCATCCCCCCGGCGGATTGCCGGGACCATTTGATACAAAGCGCAACGCCAATCGCCGTAGAAATCAAATCGGTTACAGCACCGGCGAATACCAGCCCAGGCAAACCAAGTAGTGCCTCGCCCGCAAACACCACCGGGATGAACACGATCCCTTTACTGAGCAGGGATGTGACCGTGGCATAGCTTACCTTGCCGGTACCCTGCAAGTAGGCTGAACATAGCTGGTAGATGCCCCCTACCGGTGCGGCCACCAAGCTTAGCATCATAAATTGGCCGATCTCCAACACCTGCTGGTCATCCAGGAAAGCCCGCACAAAGCCTTCCCGCCCCAGCAGGAACCCGCCTCCCAGCAAGGTGCTCAGCAGGGTGGTGGCCGCACCGGTCACCCATACAATCTGCCGCAGGCGCTGCCGGTCCCCCATCCCAAAGGCATAGGAGATCACAGGCTGCATCCCCATACACACGCCCATAACGATCATGCCCACCAGCATACCGGCCTTACCGGCCACCCCATTGGCCGCCACAGCCACATTGCCGTACTTTACCAGCAGTTGGTTGCTGAACATGGAGGAAAAGCACATCAGCACTGTGCCCAGGGCCATGGGCACGCCCAAGCCCATTACCCGCAGGGAGATATCCCGTTTTAGGGTGAAGTATCTGGGCGAAAAGGTGAAACAGTCTGACTGGTGCACATGGAGGATGACCAGCACGCAACTGACCACATTGCCCAGCACGGTAGCTGCCGCTGCCCCTGCAATCCCCCAGCCAAAAGCCAAAATGAACAGCGGATCCAGCAGGATGTTCACCCCGGTGCCCACCAGAGAGATCATCATCATTTTGGCCGAAGAGCCGTCTGCCCGCAGGGCATTGCCCAGTGCCCCACAGAACATCATAAACGGCGAACACAGCGCCACAATGGACAGGTAGGTTTTCGCCGCCCCGGCGGTTTCGGCATTGGCGCCCATCAGGCCCAAAAGGGGGGCCATAAAGAGCAGCATGGCCGCGGACAGCACTACCCCGGTCCCCACCGCCGCCCAGGTGCAAAAGGCGGTGTAGTACTTCACCTTTTCCCGGTCCCCCTGGCCCAGGGCCAGGGCAATGGCCGTGCAAGCCCCGGCCCCAAACAGCGTGCCTACGCCCTGGAAGATGTTGAATGCCGGCCCGCACAGAGAAATAGCCGCCACCTGCATGGTTTCCCCTGTCTGCCCCATAAAGAACACGTCGGCCATATTGTAGAGCACGTTGACGATCATAACGACAATGACCGGCAGGCCCATCGTAAACAGCAGTTTCCAGACGGAGGCCTCTTTCATCATTTTCTCGTTTTGCACAGAGATTACCCCTTTCCTTATATAGCGCTGGGAGCGATAGGCCCCTGCGGGCAGTCCCATCCCAAAAAGCTGCAAAACTTTTATCCCAACACTTGTTTTTTCTTTGTGCCTATAGTATAATACAGACATATGTTGGTTTCAACCATCAATATATCAACTATTGTTGATTTAATACCTATCCAGGAGGGGAACTATGAATAAGCCAAACAACAAGCGCTCCCGTGACACGGACGACGCCATCATCCGGGCAGCTTTTGCGATTATGGTGGACAAGAACAAGCCTGTCAGTAAGATCACCGTGCGGGAGATCTGTGAGATGGCAGAGATCAACCGCTCTACCTTTTACGCCCATTACACAGACGTCTATGACCTGTTTGAAAAGGTGGAACGGCAAATTGCCCAGATGTGCGCCGATACCATCCTTACCCACATACAGAGCGGGGGCATACAGGCCGCCATCGAGGGCGTGTTTGCCTTTGTGCTGGGCTATCGGGAGTTTTATCAGGTCTACAAGGAAACCAACCGGCTCCCCTATCTGGTCGAGATCCTTGCCTCCCCCTTTAAAAATCAGGTAGACAGGATCTTGGCAAAAGATTTGGGCTACGGCATACCGGGAGAAATGGCCTACCACTTCGACTTTTTTACAGCGGGTATGGGCTCTATGTTGGAGCGCTGGCTGGACACCGGCTGTAAGGAAACGCCCCACCAGCTATTTGAGATTCTGGTGCGGGAATACGGCCCCCATTCTCTACTGCGCACCTGGGTGGAGCAATAACAGCGCACCATTTTGGGCATAAAAAAGCAGCGCTCCCCTTGCGCTGTCTTTTTATGCCTATTTAACCGTCATACCGCTCTAAAAAGCTGTGGGCCTGGCCGCCTTCCTTATAGCCGGGGAAGGTACCGGCGCACAGGCTGTGCAGGCTGGTAAAGATGTTCTTCTCCACATTGGGGTTGGCCTTGCGCAGGCCCGCCAACAGCTCCTTGACCTCCTGCCGCTTGGAGCCTCCGCAGGCCGCCGCCTGCTGGGTAAACCTGCAGGCACAGCGGAGGAACGCTAGGCCGTTATACCGCTGCCAGGACAAGATGGCCTCCTCATGCACCCGGTACAGGGGGCGTATTAGTTCCATACCGGGGAAGTTCTTGCTGTGGAGTTTGGGGGGCATACACTGCAACTGGGCGCCGTAGAACATGGCCATCACCGTGGTTTCGATCACATCGTTAAAGTGGTGCCCCAGGGCGATCTTATTGCAGCCCCGATCCTGGGCCTGCCGGTACAGGTGCCCCCGGCGCATCCGGGCGCAGAGGTAGCAGGCGTTTTTATCGCCCCAGTCCGCCACGTCAAACACATTGGTTTCAAACACCGTCAGGGGGACATGGAGCAGCCGGGCGTTCTCCATCAGCCTGGCCCGGTTCTCCGGGCTATAGCCGGGGTCCATGGCCAAAAATACCAGTTCAAAGGGGAACTCCGAGTACTTCTGCAAAAGCTGCATCAGCTTTGCCAGCACCATAGAGTCCTTTCCCCCGGAAATACACACCGCCACCCGGTCCCCCGGCCGCAGCAACTGGTAAGTTTTGACCCCCGCGATAAAAGGGGCCCATATCTGCTTGCGGTATTTTTTTGTGAGGCTCCGTTCCGCCTGCTCCCAAAGTTCCATTATCCTTTACCCCATCCTATCAGGTCTTTTATCACTTCCCCGGCCAGTGCCAGCCCTGCCGCCGGGGGAACAAAGGCCACGCTGCCGGGCAGGGGCCTGTCCCCTTCCCCACCGGGGAATAAAGGCGGCTCGGTGGAGTAGACCACTTTCAGCCGTTCTATACCCCGGCGGCGCAACTCCCGGCGCATGACCCGGGCCAGGGGGCACACACTGGTTTCGTAGATATCCCCCACCCGGAACGCGGTGGGGTCCAGCTTATTGCCCGCCCCCATAGCGCTGATAATGGGCACGCCCTCCCGGCAGGCCCGCTCAATCATAGCCAGCTTGGCTGTCACCATATCGATGGCATCCACAATATAGTCGTACCGGGCAAAGTCCAACCGCCCGGCTGTTTCCGCCGTGTAGAAAAAAGGGTGCTCTTCTATCTCCGCCTCCGGCGCAATGGAACGCAGCCTCTCCCCCGCTGCCTGCACTTTGGGCATCCCCAAAGTGGCGGTGGTGGCGAATAGCTGCCGGTTCAGGTTGGTAAGGCTATACGTATCTCCATCGATGAGGGCCACAACCCCCACACCGCAGCGCACCAGGGCCTCGGCGGCATAGCCCCCCACGCCCCCCAGGCCGAACACCGCCACCCGGGCCCTTTGCAGGCGCTCCACCCCGGCCCGGCCCAGGAGGAGTTCCTCCCGTTCCAGCATCCCGTCCATGGGGGCCCCTAGCGTTCCGGCCATAGCGCCATCGCCAGGCCAACGGCCCCCAGCAGGATAAACACGCCCGCCCACCAGATATCAAAGAACGCGAAGGTAAACCCTCCTATGCCCATAACCTGGAATCCCAGCGTCAGCAGGATACTGAACAGGAGAATGGCAATTCCTTTGAGTTTCCGTTCCATGCTATCCACTTCTCCTTATTTTTTGCGCACAAAGGCCTTTTTGGGCATTTTGCAGATGGGGCAGCACCAGTCGGCGGGCAACTCCTCAAAGCCGAAGTTGGGGTCGTGGTACTCGTACCCGCACACCGAGCACACAAACCGCTCGCCGGAAAGCCGTTCGCCTGCCTGCTGGCTGGCAAGGTAGGTGGGGGCCTTTTTGGGGGATACGCCCCCCAGCTTTTCCACATAGTACTGGTAGGTCATGGGCTTGTAGGGCTCAAACTTACCGGCGCACTCACGGCCGCCGGTGATGTCGCTGCCGGCCACGATCTCCGCCAAAAACAGCACCTGCCCCCCTGCCGGCAGCTTTGCCTTGACCTGGCACAGGAACCAGCAGCAGGTATTCTCCTTAATGACCGGCACACCTTCCATCAGCACCTTGTGGCGTATGTTTTCCAGCTTGCCACCACAGCGCCCGCTGGTAAAACCCAGGGCCCCGATGACAGTGGCCGGGGTTTCCTCGGAGAGCACGGAGATGCTGAACACCCCGCTTTCCTCTATGCAATGGCAGCTATAATTTTCGGCGTTCATAGAGAGGGCCACCAGGGGCGGGGCAGAAGGGGAGGTCTTTGTCACCTGCATCACCGTGTTGACAATGCAGGCGCTGGGGCCGTGCTCCCCTTTTACACCGATGGCGTACATACCGTAAGAAAAATTGCCCAATACCAGGGGTTTCATATGCAACACCTCTTTCGAAATTTATATTTAAAAAGCAAACAAGTAACCTGTCTTAAAAGCTTTCAAAGGTTCCCAAGCCGCCGGAGGCTCCAAAAGCCGTTGGCCCGGCCTTTAGGCTTTCCTTACTCGTACAGCGGGAACCTGCCGCAGATACCCTCCACCTTCTGGCGTAGGCTATCTATCTTCCCCTCGAAACCATCTTCCATGCACGCCGCGATGCAGGCGGCTATTTCGTCCATCTCCGGCTCTTTCATCCCGCGGGTGGTCACAGCAGGGGTGCCCAGGCGCACGCCGCTGGTGACAAAGGGGCTGCGCTTTTCTCCTGGCACGGTGTTCTTGTTGGCGGTGATGTACACCTCGTCCAGCCGCCGCTCCAACTCCTTGCCTGTCAGTTCCCGGTCTGTCAAATCCACCAGCATCAAGTGGTTATCCGTGCCGCCGGACACCAGCTTTACCCCCCGTTTTAGGAGGCCATCCGCCAAGGCTGCGGCGTTTGCCACCACCTGTCGGCCATACTCCTTAAAGGCAGGCTGCAAGGCCTCACCCAAGCATACGGCTTTCGCGGCAATAATATGCATCAGCGGCCCGCCCTGGGTGCCCGGAAAAATGGCCTTGTCGATCTGCTTGGCGTACGCCTCCCGGCAGAGGATCAGCCCGCCCCGGGGGCCCCGGAGGGTCTTGTGGGTGGTGGTCGTCACCACGTCGCAGTAGGGTACAGGGTTCTGGTGGCACCCCGCGGCTACCAGCCCGGCGATATGGGCCATATCTACCATAAGCTTGGCGCCGCAGGCGTCGGCAATCTCCCGGAACCGGGCGAAGTCAATGGCCCGGGGGTAGGCGCTGGCCCCTGCTACGATCAGCTTGGGCTGCTCCTTTAAGGCCAGTTCCATCACCTTATCGTAGTCGATGCAACCCGTTTCCGCATCCACCCCATAGGGCACGAACCGGTACAGCGCCCCGGACATATTCACCGGCGAGCCATGGGTCAGGTGCCCACCCTGGGAGAGGTCCATACCCAGCACCGTGTCGCCGGGCTGCAAAAAGGCAAAATATACGGCCAGATTGGCCTGGGCCCCGGAGTGGGGCTGCACGTTGGCGTGCTCGGCGCCAAAAAGCTTACAGGCCCGTTCCCTGGCTATGTCCTCCACCTCATCCACATGGACGCAGCCGCCGTAGTAGCGGTGGGCAGGGTAGCCCTCGGCGTACTTGTTGGTAAGCACCGTGCCCATAGCAGCCATTACCGCCGGGGAAACGATATTCTCCGAGGCGATCAGTTCCAGGTTGCGCCGCTGGCGGGAGAGTTCCCGGTTCATTGCCGCGGCGGTGTCGGGGTCGCTCGCCCCTACAAACTCTATTGCGTCCATCAGTTCCTTGTACATACATTGCCTCCTGTTATCCATTATATATTAATCTTTCCGTTTACCTGTCCCGTAAAGCCGTTCCCCGGCAAAACAGTTATTGGCCAAAAAGCCCCTCCGCCACATTTACAAACACATCCGGCTCCTTCAAGGCGTGGGCCTCCCCGCCCCACCAGCCGGTAATCCAGTTGGCCCCGGCGGTCAGTTCCCGGCCGTCCCGCAACACATAGGTAACGGCCACGTCCGGCCCAACTTCTTCCGAATCCTCCGAAACCGGCGTAAAGGGCTGGTAATTCAGGTGGTTCAGCAGTTTTACTGCCAGCCCGATGTCCTCCCGGCCAGTCACTTCGGTGGTTTTGCCTGTCCCCAAAAACTCCACCCGCACAAGTTCCACTTCCTCCGGGCTTGGTACTCCCCATATAGGCATACCGTGCAGCAGGACAAACAGGACTGCCGTCACCACCACAGTCAGGGCCACCGATACCAGCATACGGGCCAAAAACTGCCAGGCTTTTTTCCCAGTGTCCATCTTTATGCCTTCTTCCCCAGCCTAATGCCCAGAATGCTGTCCAGCAGGCGGTGGGCCGCCTCCTCCTTGCCCAGCAGGGGCAGGGATTCCTCCCCTTCACGGGTAATCAGGGTCAGCACATTGGTGTCCACCCCAAAGCCGGCCCCCTCCTGCCGCAGGGAATTGGCCGCTACCATGTCCAGGTTCTTCTTTACCAGCTTGGCCCAGCTGTTCTCCAGCAGGTTTTCCGTTTCCATGCTGAATCCGCACAGGAACTGCCCCGGCCCCTTATGCTGGCCTAAATAGGCCAAAATATCCTGGGTGCGCTCCAAAGCCAGGGCCATGCCTTCCCCCGCGCCTTTCTTGATCTTATCCCCGGCAACCTGTGCCGGGCGGTAATCGGCCACCGCGGCAGCCTTTATGATGATATCCTGCTCCCCCGCCCGCTCTGTTACAGCCTGGAACATCTCCTGGGCGGTGGTCACATCCACGTTTTTTAGGTAGGGGTATTTTTTCAGCTCCACCGGCCCGCTCACCAGGGTGACTTGCGCCCCCCGCTGGGCCGCGGCCTTGGCAACGGCATAGCCCATCTTCCCGGTAGAGCGGTTGGTCAAAAACCGTACCGGGTCCAGGGCCTCCCTGGTAGGCCCGGCCGTCACCAGCACCCGCAGCCCCGCCATGTCTTTCTCATAGCGGATGGCCTGATGGACAGCCTCCAGCAGGTCCTCCGGCTCCGGCATTTTGCCCGCGCCTACCGCCCCGCAGGCCAGGCGCCCGGTGGCGGGCTCTATCACCTGCCAGCCATAGTGGCGCAACTTCGCCAGGTTGTCCTGGGTAACAGGGTTTTGGTACATCCGGGTATTCATGGCCGGGGCGATCAGCTTAGGGCAGTCGCAGGCCAGGATGGTGGTGGAGAGCATATCGTCCGCAATACCATGGGCCACTTTGGCGATGATATTGGCCGTAGCCGGGGCGACGATCAGCAGGTCAGCCTGATCGGCCAAAGCCACGTGCTCCACATGGCTTTGGAAGTTCCGGTCAAAGGTATCCACCATGGCCCGGCTGTGGGTAAGAGATTCAAAGGTATGGGGGCCGATGAACTCGGTGGCGTTTTTGGTAAGCACCACCTCCACATGGTAGCCCGCCTGGGTGAGTTTGGAGGCTAGCGCCGCCGACTTATAGCAGGCTATGCCCCCGGTCACACCCAGCACCACGGTCTTTTGGGTTTTCTCTTCCACGGGTTTCCCTCCTTTTTAGACTGGTTCCCCCTCAGTATAACAAAAGATTGGGCCAATGTAAAGTGTACACGCAAGATATTTGAAAGCTGCCCTGCATTTTTTACCTCCGCACTTGCAAAACAACGGCAAAGGGGGTATAATAAACGGGCCCGGCAAGGCATCTCCCGGCCCATACCCCAGCGGATGGGACCGGGGAACCGTTGCCCGCCGGGGCAAACCCAAAATTCGTTGCACCGGCCGCGGGCCGGGCGACAGGAGGTAATGATTATGACAAACCTAACATCCCCATCCCACCGCCGCGCCGATATACAGGGCCTTGTCCTCACCGCCCTGTTTACGGCTGTTTTGCTCCTTCTGGGCTTTACGCCCCTGGGGCTCATCGACCTGTTCGTCATCAAAGCCACCATCCTCCACGTGCCGGTAATCATCGCCTCGGTGGCACTTGGCCCCAAAAAGGGGGCGTTCCTGGGGGCGGTATTTGGCGCCATCAGCCTGTGGAAAAACACCATGGCCCCCAGCCTGCTAAGCTTTGCTTTCTCCCCCTTTGTGCCCCTGCCGGGCCAGGGCCAGGGCAGCCCTTGGGCGCTGTTGATCTGCTTTATCCCCCGTATACTGGTAGGGGTCGTGCCCTGGTTCGTGGTTAAGCTGTTCCAGCGGCTACCCGGCAACCGGCACGCCTTGGGGTTTGTGGGCTGTGTGGCGGCCGGGGCTTTGGGCTCGGCCATAAATACCCTGCTGGTAATGGGCCTGATGGGTCTGGTTTTGGGCGACGCCTTCGCCGCGGCCCAGGGCATCTCCCCCAGCGGGGTATGGGGCGGCATTCTGGCCATTGTGCTGGCCAACGGCGTACCGGAGGCCATCGGCGCGGCAGTACTCACCCCGCCGGTATGCCTGGCACTACAGGGGATACTGGCCCGTCTGGGGGTAAAAAGGGCCGGCTAAGCGGGCCGTGCACTTGCTTTACACGCCCTGTGGGGCAGTTCTAACACTATGCATATGGGACATCCACAACTAAAGGAGGCCACAGGCCATGATACTGACTATAGATATCGGTAACACCAACACCGTACTGGGCTGCTGGCGGCAGGATAAGCTGCTGCTCACCCTGCGCCTGCACACAAACCGCGACCAGACCGCCGACGAATACTGCCTGCTGGTCAGCCAACTGCTAAAGAGCCGGGGGGTAGAGCCGGGGGAACTGTCGGGCGGCATCCTCTCCAGCGTGGTGCCGGAGTTGCGCATGGTGATGCGTACGGCTATGGAGTTGATGACCGGCAAAGCTTTCCTGTGCGTAGGGGCGGGGCTAAAAACCGGGCTGGACATCCGCATGGAAAACCCCGCCCAACTGGGCGCGGACCTGGTGGTGGACGCGGTGGCAGCCCTGGCCAAATACGCGCCCCCGTTGGTGATTTTTGACATGGGCACTGCCACCACCATGTCGGTCATCGACGGGAAGGGCGCTTACCGGGGCGGGCTCATCATCCCCGGGCTGCGGCTCTCGGTAGATGCCCTCTCCGCCCGGGCGGCCCAGTTGCCTTACATCCATCTGGGCAAGCCGGAGCGGTTCATTGGCAGCAACACCATTGACTGTATGCAGGCCGGGGCCGTATACGGCAGCGCCCTGATGGTGGACGGGCTTATCACCCGCACGGAAGAGGAGTTGGGCCGGCCGGTAACGGCTGTGGCCACCGGCGGGCTTATGGCCCTGATCCACCCCTATTGCCGCCGGGAACTGCACTATGACGAAAACCTGCTGCTGGAAGGGCTGTATATCCTTTATAAGAAAAACGCCCGGGGCTAACCCGTTTTTCCCGGCATTGTTTAAGAAAACGGCCGGGGGCCTTCCGCAAGGAAAGCCCCCGGCTGTTTTACGCTTGCTCCCCCGGCTTTTTCTCCAGGGCGTTGCGGCAATACTGCTCCAGTTCCTCCCTGGTGGTCAGGCTGACGCCGCTTTCGATAATCTGCGCCTTCAGCACCTGGGGCAGCCTGTCAAAATACGTTTGGGCCTGCATATCAAAGCCCGGTTTTTGCCCATGCTTTTCCTGCATACTATTCACCTCTTCCCGCGTGTTCCCTATCAGTCTGCCCAGCCTGCGCCGGTTTCATGTGCCCGCCTAAAATTTCCCAGGTGAAAATCCCCGCGGCGGTTGTAGTTTTTTCAAATTTGTGGTAAAATAGGTTCGTTCTTTGTCTGCCCGGCCTGCGCCAAAGCCCTTCCCCGCCTGCGGGGCCTGGGGGCGCAAAAGGCCATACAACACAAACTTTTGCGGGGGAATCGGGAGGAAGATTTATGACGAGAAGAGAATCCAGGGAGCTGGCCTTTTGCCTGCTGTTTGAGCAGGCCGTCACCGGCGAGGCGGTGGAGGATATCATCCAGGCTGCCCACGAAGCCCGTGGCCTGATACCGGACACCTTTGCCGAGCAGTTGGCCTATGGCGTTGAGGAAAACCTGGCCCGGCTGGATCCGGCCATTGCGGAGCACCTGCGGGGCTGGAGCCTGCGGCGCATCTCCAAAGTGGCCTTAAGCCTGTTGCGCCTGGCCGTGTATGAATTGCTGTTTGAGCCTGCCACCCCGGCCGGCGTGGCCATCAACGAGGCCGTGGAACTGGCTAAGGCTTACGGCAGCCAGGGGGATCCCGCCTACATCAACGGGGTGCTGGGCTCGGTGGCCAAGGCCTGCCGCCCCGCCGAGGCCCCGGCGGAAACGCCCCCCGAAGGGCCGGCTGCCCCATGACGCCGGCCTTTTTGGGCATTGACACCAGCAACTATACCACCTCTGCCGCCCTGTTCGACGGGCAAACCGTGATAGAAAACCGCAAGCTGCCCCTGCCGGTAGCGCCGGGCCACCGGGGCCTGCGCCAAAGCGACGCGGTGTTCCACCACACCCGGCAACTGCCGGAGCTGCTTACCGGCCTGCTGGCGGGCATCTCCCTTGCCGGTATCGGGGTTTCGGTGGTTCCCCGCTGGGCAGAGGGCTCTTATATGCCCTGCTTTCTGGCCGGCAAGGGCCACGCCAGTGTGCTGGGGGCCGCCTTGGGGGTGCCGGTATGGCATTTCTCCCATCAGCAGGGGCATATTGCCGCCGCGCTGTACGCTACCGGGCAACTGGGCCTGCTAAAACAGGAGTTCCTGGCCTTCCACATCTCCGGGGGCACCACCGAGGCATTGTTGGCCTCCCCTGGCGGTGCGGCCGGGCCCCATGCCCGGCTGCTGGCCCAGTCCCTGGATTTAAAAGCCGGGCAGGCCGTGGACCGGGTCGGGGTTTCGCTGGGGCTGGCCTTCCCCTGCGGGCCCCAACTGGAAGAACTGGCCCTGCGCTGGCAGGGGCCGGTCCGGGCCAGGCCTGTCATGAAAGGGGCGGACTGTTCCCTCTCCGGCATAGAGAACCAGTGTGCCGCCCTGTTAAAGGCCGCCCACCCCCCGGAGGAGATCGCCCGGTTCTGCCTGGAGTCCATCACCGTGGCCATTGAGGAAATGTGCGCCCGCCTGCTGGCGGAACTGGGGCCGCTGCCTGTTGTCTTTTCCGGCGGCGTGTGCGCCAACTCCCTCCTGCGCGCCCGGCTCACGGCACGTTTCCCGTCCGCTACTTTTGCCCCGGCGGCATTTTCCGCCGACAACGCTGCCGGGGTCGCGGTGCTGGCCGGACAGGCCGGGCCACCGGCCTGTGGCTGTTCCCGGCAATAGGCCGTTTGGCGCCCCTTTTCCTGTTGGCGCTGATTTTTTACGCCCCCGCTATGCCACAGCCACTTTGGCATAGTTCCGGGGCAGATATGAAGGAGGATATATGGCAATGGGGACCAGTGTTCTTACAGTTTCACAGATCAACCGGTACTTGAAGATGCAGTTCGACGCAGACCCGCGGCTGGCGGATGTGACGGTGACAGGGGAGTTGTCCAACTTCTCCCGCAACGGGAAATCCGGCCACCTGTACTTTTCCTTAAAGGATGATACCTCGCTGCTTCGGGGCATGATGTTCTCGGCCACCGCCCGGAGCCTGAAGTTTTCTCCCGCCGACGGGATGAAGGTCATTGTCCGGGGCCGGATCGTGGTGTACGAGTTCCGGGGGGAGTACCAGCTACGGGCCGAAACCATGCAGCCCGACGGCGTCGGCGCCCTGGCCCTGGCCTACGAGCAGCTAAAGGAGCGCCTGGCCCATGAGGGCCTGTTCGACGAGGCGCGCAAACGCCCCCTCCCCCCCTATCCCCAGCGCATCGGGGTCATCACCTCCCCCACCGGGGCGGTACTGCAAGACATTTACCGGGTCGTGGCCCGGCGCTGGCCTTTGGCCGAGTTGGTCCTATGCCCCACGCTGGTACAGGGCGACGCGGCGGTGCCCCAGCTTATCCACGCCCTGGAAGAGTTGAACCACCAAAGCGCCTGCGACGTTATCATCATCGGCCGGGGCGGGGGCAGCCTGGAGGACCTGTGGCCCTTTAATAACGAGAGCCTGGCCCGCACCGTAGCCTGGTCGAAGATCCCCGTGGTGTCCGCCGTGGGCCACGAAACGGACTTCACCCTGTGTGATCTGGCCGCTGACCGGCGGGCCTCCACCCCCAGTGTGGCTGCCGAGATGTGCACCCCGGACATGGAGGATATCCGGGCCAGGCTTTGGCGCTGCCAGCAGTATTTTGACCAGAATGCCCAGCAACTCCTTGCCGATCTGCGCCAAAGCGTGGATATCCTGCTTCAAACCTCCCCACTGGGCCACCCCTGGTCCTGTATACGGCCCCGCCGCAAGGCGCTGGACGCCCTGGCCGCCCAGGTAAATAGGCTGGCAAAAACCAGCCTGGAAAGCCGCCGCAACGAATTGGCCCTGCTCGCCGGCAAGCTGGACGCCCTAAGCCCCCTGAAGGTGCTGGCACGGGGGTACGGGGTCATCTACCACCAGGGCCAGGCTGTCCGCGACCTGGACGCCCTGCCCGCCGGGAGCGAAGTCCTTTTACAGGCCGAAAAGGGCCGGCGGCAAGCAAAGCTGCTGTAAAGCGTAAAACCGGTGCATGGAACGGCATGAAACGCAGACAATATATGAGATAGATACGGAAAGGAAGAGCAAGTATGCCCGCTAAAAAGCTGAATTTTGAAAACGCCATCGCCCGCCTACAGGAGATCGCCAACCGCCTGGAACAGGGGGACGCCACCTTGGAAGAGTCTATGGCACTGTTTGAAGAGGGGGCCAAGCTTTCGGCCCTGTGTTACAATACCCTGGACCGGGCCGAGCTGCGGATGCGCGAACTGGCCGCCCAGCCCGGCGAGGGGGAGGATAAAGAGGAGGAGGACGGCCATGCTTGAAACCTACCGCCGGGCCGTCGAGGCCGCTTTGGAGGAGGCCCTGCCCCCGCCCCCTGCCGGCGGCCCGGCCGCTGTGGTAACAGAGGCCATGCGGTACAGCCTGCTGGCCGGGGGCAAACGGATACGGCCCGTGCTGGCGCTGGCCTTCTGCGCCCTGTGCGGCGGCAACTGGCAGGCAGCCCTGCCCTTTGCCTGTGCCGTAGAGATGGTGCACACCTATTCCCTCATCCACGACGACCTGCCCTGCATGGACGACGACGACCTGCGCCGGGGGCGGCCCACCTGCCACAAGGCCTACGGTGAGGCCATGGCCCTGCTGGCCGGGGACGGCTTGCTGACCAAAGCCTTCGAGGTGGCCCTTTCCTTCCCGGATCCGGTCCAGGGCGCGAAAGCGGCGGCGGCACTGGCCCTGCTGGCCGGGCATACGGGCATGGTCGGCGGGCAGTGTGTAGATCTGGCCGCTGCGGGCCGGGAAGTTGACATGGAGCTGCTCCGCACCATGGACAGCGGCAAAACCGTGGCCCTGATCGAGGCCGCCTGCCGGATGGGCTGCATCGCCGCCGGGGCCGGGCAAGCGGAGCTGGACGCCGCCGGCCGGTACGCCCAGGGGGTGGGCATGGCGTTCCAGATCCGGGACGATATTCTGGACGTACAGGGGGATGCCGCCAAGCTGGGCAAAAATACCGGCATGGATGCCAGCCGGGATAAGCGCAATTATGTAAGCCTGCTGGGCGTTCCGGCCGCCCAGTCCCTGGCCGAAACCTACACGGCCCAAGCGGTAGAGGCCCTGGATGCCTTTGCCGGGGACAGGGACTTCCTGCGCCGGCTGGCCCTGGACCTGGCCGGGCGGGAGCACTGACCCTGTGGCCGGGCAAGGCTCCGGGCGCATCCTGTCCTATGTAGTCCCCTCCCCATGGGACGGCGTCGCGGTCAGCCGGTTCGCCAAAGGCTTTTTAGGGTTTTCCGGCCGGGCCCTGGCCGGGCAGAAATTCGAAGGCGGCATCCTGGTCAACGGCGTACCCTGCCACGCCAACGCCGTCCTGCGGGCAGGGGATGTGCTGGCTTTCCCCCTGCCCACGGAGGCCGTCGAGTACCCTGCCCTTTCGGAAACCTGCGCCTCCCGGCTGGACGTCCTCTTTGAGGACAGCGACTTCCTTATCATCCACAAGCCGCCGGGTATGCCCGTGCACCCCTCCCCCGGCCATGACGCCGACAGCCTGCTGACCCTCCTGGCGGGCCTGCCGGGCCGGCAGTGGCGGGTGCGGCCCCTCTACCGGCTGGATAAGGACACCAGCGGCGTACTGCCTCTGGCCAAGCACCGGGTCGCGGCCGGCGCCCGGCTGGAAAAGCTTTATCTGGCAGTATGTGAGGGCGCCCTCACCGGCAGCGGGGTGGTGGATGTACCCATCGGGCTGGCAAGCGGCAGCAAAATACGCCGGGTTTGCGGGGCGGTAGAGGGCGCGCAGCAGGCTGCCACCCGCTGGCGGGCCCTGTGCCACGGGCCCGGCCACACGCTGCTGGCCCTCCGGCTGCTGACCGGGCGCACCCACCAGATACGGGCCCATATGGCGCATATCGGCCACCCGCTGGCAGGGGATGACCTTTACGGCGGCAGCCGCCGGGTGGTTGCCCGACAGGCCCTGCACTGCGCCCGGCTGCGGGTCAACTGCCGGGCCGTGGGTATGTGCCGGGCTTTCACCGCCCCGCTCCCGGCGGACCTGCTCCACGCTTTCCCCTGGGTGACCGGGCCGTGGGCCCTTTAGCGCCCCTATATCCCCTCATCCATCCCCCGCGGCCGGGCACCGCCCCGGCTGACCCTATTCGAGAAGGAGGCGGCACGATGCCCGCATGTCTAACCCACCACCAATTTGCCCAGGAGGTACGCACCCGCCTGGCACAGCCCGTCCCGAACCCCTGCGCCTATGCCTGGGGTGCCCAGGGGCCCGATTTTCTCTTCTGCCACCGCTACCTGCGGTCGGCCACCAAAAAAGGCGTGCGTTCCCTCAAGGCGTACGGCTCGGCCCTGCACAAAACCCAGCCCTCCTTAACGCTGAACGCCCTGCGGGCTTTCCTAAACGGGCGTGAAAATCCCGCCTACCGCTCTTATATCATGGGCTTTTTATGCCACTACGCGCTGGATTCCACCGCCCACCCCTATGTAAATGCCCGGGCCGAGGCCCTGGCCCAGGAGCGCCCCTGGGAAAACACCTCCACCATGCACGGGGAGGTCGAGGCCGCCTTGGATGCCATCGTGCTGCGCTGGAAAACCGGCGCCCTGCCCTCAGAGGTAAAACTGGGCGCCATGTTCCCCAAAAACGAAAGCGTCCAACGGCAGATCGCCTGCCTGTACCGGGAAATCCTCTTTACCCTGTACGGTACCGATGTGCCGGAAACGGAGCTGTATAAAGCCACACGGGACGCCCATCTGATCTTTACCGCCTGTACCGACCGCACCGGGCTGAAACGCGCCCTGTTCCGGCGGCTGGAGCAAGGGAAACCGGGCTGGGTCACCTCCCACCTGGTGCCCATTACCGAGGACCCGGAGCCGGACTTTGCCAATGAGGGCCGGGCGTCCTGGCGCTGGGGGGAGGTTTCCGGCAACGAAACCTTTTTCGAGCTGTACGCCCAGGCCCTGGAACTGGCTGTGCAGTTGATAGAAACCTTTCCCCATGCCGACTTTGCCGCCCTTACCGGCGAGCGCCCCTTCGGTTGAGCCGCCCCCTTCCCCCGGCCCGTCCCAGGTAAATTCCGGTTTATCTTGCCGGGAACTTGACAAACACCCCCTATCGGTGGTATATTATTTTATACTAGCACACAAAAGTGCATCACCAGCCGCCTTACGCTTTCCGGCATCTGGCACCCCTCCCAGCCTTTCGGAGCGGGTGCTTGATTCTTATTTGTATATATACGCCGGGAGTTTTTCAGATTGGGGAAATGCATATGCTTACTATCGACAAAATCTTTCACGCCTCCGTGGTGCTGAAAAATATAATCCGGCCCACCGCCATTATACATACCGAGGGTGTCACCGAAAACTGCTCCCTCTTCCTCAAGCCGGAATGCCTGCAAAAGACCGGCTCCTTTAAGCTGCGGGGCTCCGGGTACAAAATCTCCATGCTCTCCGCGGAGGAGAAAGGCCGGGGCGTCATTGCCTGCTCGGCGGGCAACCATGCCCAGGGGGTCGCCCTGGCCGCTACCAAAAGCGGGGTCGAGTCCGTCATCTGCCTGCCGGACAGCGCGCCCATCTCCAAAATCGAGGCCACCAAAAAGTACGGTGCCAAAGTCTGCCTGGTAGACGGCGTCTACGACGACGCCTACAACCGGGCCCTGGAACTCCGGGAAGAGCGGGGTTATACCTTTGTGCACCCCTTCGATGACGAGGACGTAATCGCCGGCCAGGGCACCATCGGCCTGGAGATTGTGCAGGAGTTGGACAACATCGACGCGGTGATCGTCCCCATTGGCGGGGGCGGGCTGATCTCCGGCGTGGCCTGTGCCATCAAGTCCCTAAACCCCTCGGTAAAGGTGTACGGCGTACAGGCCGCGGGCGCGCCCAGTATGTTCCACTCCTTGCGGGCAGGCAGTATCGGCTGCCTGGACAGCGTTTCCACCATCGCGGACGGCATTGCCGTCAAACAGCCGGGCGAGCACACCTTCCAGTTGGTGCAGCGCTATGTGGACGACATCGCCCTGGTCACAGAGGACGAGATCTCCTCCGCCATCCTGGCGCTCATCGAAAAACAGAAGATGATCGCCGAGGGGGCCGGGGCCGTATCCGTGGCGGCAGCCATGTTCAATAAGTTCCCTCTGGCGGGCAAGCGGGTGGTCAGCCTGGTATCCGGGGGCAATATCGACGTGACCATCCTCTCCCGGGTGATTGAGCGGGGCCTGATGAAATCCGGGCGTTCCAGTTCGCTGGTCATTGAGTTGATCGACAAGCCCGGCCAGTTGCAAACCGTTTCCCGCATCATTGCCGAGCAGGGCGGCAACGTCACCAGCGTGCAGTACGAGCGGGCAGGGGAGATCGAGAGCATCAACGGCTGCTATTTGAAGATCGGGATGGAAACCAAAAACTACCAGCACGTACAGGAGATCGCAGGCGCCTTGACCGGCAGCGGCTTTAAGCTGATCCAGCCCTCCGGCGACAGGTCCATCCTGCCCTGACCCTATGGCATACTCTATCATTTAACAGGAGGAATACAGCATGAACCGATTCATTCGCACCCTGGTCTGGGTCGCCGCCGGCGCCGCGGCAGGGGTAGGATACCATCATCTGTCCAAAAAATGCCGGCAGCAGGAGGCCGGCGGCCAGGTGCTCCGTCACTCCGGCACCCGTACCATCGAAACCAGGCGGCTGATCCTGCGCCGTTTTAAGGTGGAGGATGCCCAGTCCATGTATGACAACTGGGCCAGCGACCCGGAGGTTACGAAATACCTGACCTGGCAGCCCCATGTCAGCGCCGAGGCCACTGCCGAGCTGCTGGAGGACTGGGAGGGCAGCTACGAGCAGGGCTCCTATTACAACTGGGCCATTGTCCTCAAAGAACTGGGCGAGCCCATTGGCTCCATCAGCGTGGTGGAGCAGAAGGACGACCTGAAAAAAGCCCATATCGGCTACTGCATCGGCAAAAAATGGTGGCGCCAGGGCATTATGACCGAGGCCCTGGGCGCCGTCATCCGGTATCTCTTCAGCGAAGGCTACCAGCGCATTGACAGCCGCCACGACCCCCGGAACCCCCATTCCGGCGACGTGATGAAAAAGTGCGGTATGCAGTATGAGGGCACCCTGCGCAACTACGACTGGAACAACCAGGGCTACTGCGACGCCTGTTTCTACTCCATTTTGGCCGGGGAATACACAGGAGGTGGCAGCCAATGAGGCTTTGCGGCGCGGATATTATTGTGAGGACCATTATCGAGCAGGGCGTGGAGGTGGTGTTCGGCTACCCCGGCGGGCAGATCATCAACGTGTACGACTCCCTGTACAAGTACCGGGACCAGTTGCGCCATGTACTCACCGCCCACGAGCAGGGCGCCGCCCATGCCGCCGACGGCTACGCCCGGGCCAGCGGCAAGCCCGGTGTAGTCATTGCTACCAGCGGGCCGGGGGCCACCAACCTGATCACCGGCATTGCCACAGCCTATCTGGACTCCGTGCCCCTGGTGGCCATCACCGGCAATGTACCCACCGCCCAGCTGGGCACGGACAGTTTCCAGGAAATCGACATCACCGGCCTTACCCTCCCCATCACCAAGCACAACTACATTGTGGGCTCGGTGGAGGAACTGGCCGCTACCATCCGGGAGGCCTTCCAACTGGCCATGTCCGACCGCCCCGGCCCCGTGCTGGTGGATGTGCCCAAGAATATCCAGATCGCCCAGTGCGACTACCAGCCCCAGCCCCCTGCCCTGCCGGACGAAAAATTCCCGGCCAAGGACGTGCGCATCCAAGCTGCGGCCGCGTGCATCAACAGCGCCCGCAAGCCCTTCATCTACTTCGGGGGCGGTTTGCTGAATTCCGGGGCCCAGGAAGAACTCCTAGCCCTGTCCGACCGGATCTCCGCGCCCATAGGCTGCTCCTTCATGGGCATCTCCGGGGTGCCCACCAGCCACCCCCGGTTTTTGGGGATGCAAGGGATGCACGGGCACTACGCCTCCTCCATGGCCATGCACCACGCCGACTGCATCATTGCCCTGGGCGTGCGTTTCAATGACCGGGTCACTGGCAACCGGGAGAAATTCGCCACCAAGGCCCAAATCGTCCACATTGATGTGGACGGGGCTGAGCTTTCCAAAAACATCCCCTCGACCCATGCCCTGCGGGGCGACTTAAAGCTTACCTTGCAAAAGCTGCTGCCCCTCATCGAGCCCCGCCAGCATAGCAGTTGGAACCAGGCCGTAGAGCAGTTGAGGAATGACGAGCGCTGGTCCCTGGACCGCCGGGAGGGCCTGACCCCCCGCAACGCCTTGCAGGCCCTGGACCGCTACACCGGCGGCTCCCTGCCCGTGGCCACCGACGTGGGCCAGCACCAGATGTGGGCCGCCCAGACCCTCAGTTTTTCCCAAAGCCGGCGGTTCATCTCCAGCGGCGGGCTGGGCACCATGGGCTTTGGGCTGGGGGCCGCCATCGGGGCGCAAATCGCCACCGGCCAGCGCACGGTACTGGTCACCGGCGACGGCAGTTTCGGTATGTGCCTCAACGAGCTGGCCACCGCCGTGCATGAGCGCATCCCCCTGGTCATCCTGCTGATGAACAACGGCGTATTGGGCATGGTGCGCCAGTGGCAGACCCTGTTCTTTGACAAACACTACTCCAATACCGTGCTGGACCGCCAGACAGACTTCATCGCCCTGAGCAAGGCTTTTGGCGCGGACGGCGTGCGGGTGGAAAGCCTCGAAACGCTGGAGGCCGCCCTCAAACAGGCTTTTGCCGCAGAAGGCCCCTTCCTCATTGACTGCGTGATCGATAAGGACGAATTCGTGCTGCCCATGCTGCCCCCCGGAGGGAGCATGGACGATATCATCGTAAAGGTGGGTGACTGATATGCAGAACTTTACCATAGCCGTACTGGTAAAAAACGAGTTCGGCGTGCTGAACCGGGTAACCAGTATGTTCCGCCGCCGCCGGTTCAGCATCAAAAGCCTTAGCGTCAGCGAAACCGAGTCCACGGCCAAATCCCGCATCACCATTGTTTCCGACGGGGGCGGCCGGGAGAAAAGCCAACTGATCGACCAGTTGTACAAGCTGCCCGTGGTCATCTCCATTATGGAGATCAAGGAAGAAGAGTGCATTACCAGCGAGCTGTTGTTGCTAAAGGTAGAGAACCGCTCCGAGTTGCGCAGTGACATCCACGCCGCCGCCGAGGCCTTCGGGGCCAAGATCGTCGACTACACACGGGATTCCGTTGTGCTGCAAATGGTGGGCAGTGCCCGCAGCATCGACGCCTTTATCGAGGTCATGCAGGACTACACCGTGCTGGAGATCTGCCGCACCGGGGTAATCTCCCTGGAGCGTGGCAGCATCCCCATGGAAAAACGCACGGAGATCTACTAGGGCTTGTTTGAAAAATCGAAAACGCCGTATTTTTACCCAGAAACAACCATCTTCTGCGTCGAAAATCCTCGTAATACGCAAGTATTACTTGCGGTTTTCTCCTTGAATCTGACCGTTTCTGGTCAAAATCCGTCATTTCCTCTATTTTCAAACAAGCCCTAGGCCCGCTACATCCCGGCCGGATACCGCCTGTGGTACAGGCCCTGTATCGTGTATATTGCCCCTATCACCGTTGATTTTCCCTATTTGCTTGAAAGGTAGGTTCCGAATGATTACCTTGACCTGGCTGGGCCATTCCTGTTTCCGGGCCGTTTGCGGCCCCCATACCGTCATCCTTGACCCCTTCGCCCCCGGCAGCGTCCCCGGGCTGCGGGATATCCACGAAGAGGCCCAACTGGTGCTCTGCAGCCACGAGCACTTTGACCACAACTACCGGGAGGGTGTCCGCCTCACCGGCGGCGCCCCTATCCCCTACCGGGCTTACCCCTCCTTCCACGACGACTGCCAGGGTGCCCAGCGGGGCCCCAACCAGATCCACGTCCTGGAGGATAGCGGCGTGCGGGTTGCCCATATGGGCGATATCGGCTCCATGCCCGCTCCGGAGGTCCTGGAGCAGCTCCGGGGCGTAGAGGCCCTGCTCCTCCCCGTAGGCGGCCACTACACCGTAGGCCCCCAGCAGGCCATGGAGATCGTAAAGGCCATCGGCCCCCTGGTCGTAGTCCCCATGCATTACCGCTCCCCGGACTTCGGCTTTGACGTGCTGGGGCCTGTGGAAGATTTCCTCTCCCTGTGCGGCAGTTGGCGCCAGGCCGAAGGGGACCGGGTGGAGATCACCCAAGACATGGAGCCGGGCACGGTGGTGCTCCGGTACCCCCAGGCCTAATGGACGGCCTTGCCCTTGTGCCCCTGACGGAGGAAAACCTGCCCCTGGCCCAGGCCATAGACCGGGGCGATGTGAGCGGGGCCTTTGTGGACTCCGCAGACGCCATATGGGAACTGACCCGCTGGGGGCAGGCCCACGGCTGTGTGGGCCACACCTTTCTGGTGATGTACACAGGCCGCTGTATCGGCCTGATCTTGCTGGGCGAGGCCATCCCCTGGGCCTCCGACCCGCCGGAAATGGCCGCCCGGCCCTTTTACCGGCTGATGGGCTTTGTGCTGGACCGCCGCTACCGGGGCCGGGGCCTTGGCGGGCAGGTACTGGAGATGGCCATAGCCCGCTGTTTCCGGGACTTCGGCCCCCGGTCCATTGCCCTGGGCGTACACCGGGATAACCTGCGCGCCGGGCAATTCTACCGCCGCCACGGCTTTGTACAGACCCGGTACATGGAAGGGGACGACTTCTACTACCTAAAGTTTTTTGATCCGCCCAATACCGAAAGGTATCCCATATCTTAATTACTTATATTATTGAAAAGAGGTTTTTATCATGGCAAGAATTTTCTATCAGCAGGACTGCGACCTCCAACGGCTCAGCGGCAAAACCGTGGCCATCATCGGCTACGGCTCCCAGGGCCATGCCCACGCCCTGAACCTGAAGGACAGCGGCGTCAACGTGATCGTCGGCCTGTACGAGGGCAGCAAAAGCTGGCAGAAAGCCGAAAGCCAGGGCCTTACGGTGATGACCTCCGCCCAGGCCGCCAAAGCCGCCGATATCATCATGATCCTCATTAACGATGAGAAACAGGCCAAGCTTTATAAAGAGAGCATCGAACCCAACCTCACCGAGGGCAAGACCCTGGCCTTCGCCCACGGTTTCAACATCCATTTCGGGTGCATCAAGCCCCCAAAAAATGTCAACGTCATCATGGTTGCCCCCAAGGGCCCCGGCCACACCGTGCGCAGCGAGTACCAGGCCGGTAAAGGCGTGCCCTGCCTCATTGCCGTAGAGCAGGACGCCACCGGCGACGCCTGGGACCTGGGCCTTGCCTACGCCCTGGGCATTGGCGGCGCCCGGGCCGGCGTGCTGGAAACCACCTTCCGCACCGAAACCGAAACCGACCTGTTCGGCGAGCAGGCCGTGCTGTGCGGCGGCGTGTGCGCCCTGATGCAGGCCGGCTACGAAACCCTGGTAGAGGCCGGCTATGACCCCCGCAACGCCTACTTCGAGTGCATCCATGAAATGAAACTCATCGTAGACCTGATCTATCAAAGCGGCTTTGCCGGTATGCGCTACTCCATCAGCAACACCGCCGAGTACGGCGACTACATCACCGGCCCCAAGATCATCACCGAAGAAACCAAAAAATCCATGAAACAGATCCTGAAGAATATCCAGGACGGCACCTTTGCCAAAGACTTCCTGCTGGATATGTCCGATGCCGGCGCCCAGGTGCACTTCAACGCCATGCGCAAGCTGGCCGGCGAACACCCCTCCGAGGTGGTGGGCGAGGACATCCGCAAGCTGTACAGTTGGAGCGACGAGGACAAGCTGATCAACAACTGAGAACGGGGGCTATACCGTGAAAAGGTTTGCCGCTTTGGCTTTGGCCCTGCTCCTTGCGCTGGGCCTGTACGGGTGTTTGCCTAAAAGCAGCACCGTTACCAAAATAGAATCCGTACCGGTTGACGGTACATCCCTCTATGGGCACAGCCTGGAACTGGCCGGGCTGCTGGAGGAAATGCTCCAATCGCCGGCGTACTTTACGCTGATGAGCGACGCTGACAACCTGCACGAGGTGATCACCCCGCTGATGCGTGCCGGCCTGTCCGAGCCTGCGGGCGCCTATCTGGTCAGCCTGCCCCCGGACGCGCTGCCACGGCTGATGGCTGCGGCCGAAGTAGATCTGGACCAGTTCTCTGGCGGGCTACAGGCATTCCTGCAACGCCGGATGCTCAACGCGGTACCCAGCATCCTCAACGCCCAGGCCGGGGCCGAAACCCTTGCCGCAGCCAGTATCCTTACCGCCTCCAAAGCCTGGGCCGGGGAAACCCTGGAGCAGGGCTGCTACGTGGTGCTCCACTACCCCCATGCCTGCCCGGTCATGGTTTCCTTCTGCGGCGGAGAGGGGCTTGTGGAGGGCGCCGCCACCATGCTCATCGGCGCCACCCTGGAGGAGGACGCCCTACAGGGCCTGTCCGGGCTGTTTGATTCCCTGGGCATCAAGGGTATCGAAGTCCGAAAACTGGAAACCGGTCATGACTAAGCAAACTGACCAAACTGACTAAACTGACCAAATCAGGGTAGGGCCTCTGCCCTGCCCTGTACTTTTTATAAGGAGAAATCAACATGGTAAGCGACAACATCAAGCTGACTCCCCAGAACGCCCCCCACCGGGCGCTGTACCACGCCCTGGGCCTCACCGAGGAGGAGATCGCCCGGCCGCTGGTGGGCATTGTCAGTTCCTATAACGAGATCGTCCCCGGCCACATAAACCTGGACAAGGTGGTGGACGCGGTCAAGCTGGGGGTAGCCATGGCCGGGGGCACGCCCATTGTGTTCCCCGCCATTGCCGTGTGCGACGGCATTGCCATGGGCCATGTGGGGATGAAATACTCCCTGGTCACACGGGACTTGATCGCCGATTCCACCGAGGCCATGGCCCTGGCCCACGGCTTTGACGCCCTGGTGATGGTGCCCAACTGCGACAAAAACGTGCCCGGCCTGCTCATGGCCGCCGCCCGGCTAAACCTGCCCACGGTGTTCGTCAGCGGCGGGCCCATGCTGGCCGGCCATGTAGACGGGGAAAAGACCAGCTTTTCTTCCATCTCCGAGGCCGTAGGGGCCTTTAACGCCGGGAAGATCACCGAGGAAAAACTCCGGGAGTACGAGTGCAAAACCTGCCCCGGCTGCGGCTCCTGCTCCGGTATGTACACCGCCAACTCCATGAACTGCCTTACCGAGGTGCTGGGCATGGGCCTGCGGGGCAACGGCACCATCCCCGCAGTGTACGCCGCCCGTATCGAGCTGGCCAAGCACGCCGGCATGACCGTGATGGATATGCTCAAAAAAGACATCCGCCCCCTGGACATTCTGACCGAAGAGGCTTTCCAAAACGCCCTCACGGTAGATATGGCCCTGGGCTGCTCCACCAACTCCATGCTGCACCTGCCGGCCATCGCCCACGAGTGCGGCATTGATATCGACCTGGACATCGCCAACGCCATCAGCGAAAAAACCCCCAACCTGTGCCACCTGGCCCCCGCCGGGCGCACCTATGTAGAGGACCTGGACGAGGCCGGCGGCGTGTACGCCATTATGCACGAGTTAAACAAAAAGGGCCTCCTGCACACCGGCTGTATGACCGTAACCGGCAAAACCGTGGGCGAGAACATCGCCCACACCCCCAACCGGGACCCCTCGGTCATCCGGCCCATTGAGAACCCCTACAGCGAAACCGGCGGTATCGCCGTGCTCAAGGGCAACCTGGCCCCCGAAGGCTCGGTGGTCAAGCGCTCCGCCGTGGCCCCGGAAATGCTGGTGCACGAGGGCCCCGCCCGTATCTTCGAGTGCGAGGAGGACGCCCAGGCAGCCATCAACGCCGGGCAGATCCGCCCCGGCGACGTGGTGGTCATCCGCTACGAGGGCCCCAAGGGCGGCCCCGGTATGCGGGAGATGCTCAACCCCACCTCCGCCATTATGGGCATGGGGCTGGGCAATTCCGTGGCGCTGATTACCGACGGCCGGTTCTCCGGGGCCACCCGGGGGGCCTGCGTAGGGCATATCTCCCCCGAGGCCGCCAGCGGCGGGCCCATCGGTATTGTGCAGGAGGGCGACCCCATCCGTATCGACATCCCCGCCAACCGGATCGAACTGCAAATCAGCCCCGAAGAATTTGACCGCCGTATGGCCGCCTTCACCCCCAGGCAGAAGGCGCTTTCCGGCTACTTAAAACGCTACGCGGCCCTGGTTTCCAGCGGGGCCAAAGGCGCGGTGCTGAACTGATGGCCAAAAAGCTTTCCAAGCTGGCCCTGCGGCTGCGGTCTATGACCGTGTTCCGGGGCCTGCTGGAGGACCCCGTCATCGCCTCCCTCATCCGCTGCCTGGAGCGGCTTTCGGGGGGCCCGGAGCGCTTTGTGCCCGCCTACGGCGAGTTGGTCGCCCGGCTGTACCAGGCCGGGTACGTAAACCTCACCTGCTACATCCGGGACCGGGTGTTTGAAAGCGACAATGTCTACATCCGGGAAATGGGCGCGGGCCGCCTGCCGGACAAGCTGCTGCTGGACGGCACCGTGCTGGACCTGGAAACCCTCAGCGACGCCGCTGCCCTGGACGCCGCCCGGCTGCTGGCCGAGGCCAACTGCACCCTGCCCCTGGCCCGGTTCGAGGGGAAAAAGGTCAACCTGACCAACGAGTACGGCGAGCGCGCCAAAGAGGTGGCCAAGTTCGGCTACGGCATCTACGCCGGCCACCCCATGTTCTGCCTGGATAGCGCCGGGCACATCCGGCCGGTCCAGTCCCCGGACCCGGTGCGGCTCTCCTCCCTGGCCGGCTACCAGCGGGAAAAAGCGGCCATCATGGGCAACACCCTGGCCCTGCTTAAGGGCAAGCCCGCCGCCAATATGCTCCTTACCGGCGACGCCGGCACCGGCAAATCCTCCACGGTAAAGGCCGTGGCCAACGAGCTCTGGCAGCAGGGCCTGCGCATTCTGGAGGTACGCAAAGAGCAGTTGCACCTGCTGCCCGCCGTGCTGGGCCAGCTTAACGAGAACCCCCTCAAGTTCATCCTCTTTATCGACGACCTGAGTTTCCAGCAGGATGACGACGATTTCAGCGCCCTCAAAGCCATGCTGGAGGGCTCGGTGTCCGCCAAAAGCCGGAACGTGGCCATTTACGCCACCAGCAACCGCCGCCACCTGGTCAAGGAGAAATTCTCCGACCGGGAGGGCGACGAGGTGCACCGGCAGGACGCCATGCAGGAGATCATCTCTCTTTCCGAGCGTTTCGGCCTGCGGGTCACCTTCCAGCGGCCGGACAAAGCCACCTATCTCAGCATCGTGCGGCAACTGGCCGCCGGTTGCTCCCTCCCCCTGGAGGACGAGGCCCTGTGCGCTGGGGCCGAACGCTTTGCCCTGGGCCGCAGTAGCCGTTCCGCCCGGGCCGCCCGGCAGTATATCGACGAGCTGCTCTCCCAGGCCGAATAGCCACCCAAAGGGCGATGGAAATTTTTTCCACCGCCCTTTTCTGGTTGACTTTCCCATCCAATCCCGCTATAATTGTGGTATATATTATCAATCAAACGGAGGGCAGAATTTATGATGCGCAAACGTCTACTCAGCCTCCTGCTGGGTGTTATTCTAGTACTGGGCACCTGCGTGCCCGCCTGGGCGGCCGCCCCTGATGTTACCGTTACATTTGACCCGAAAGGCGGTAGCATCTCTACCGGCGGAACGCCTGCCACAACCACGGCCCCGCTCAAAAAAACTGTGGCACCTACAGAAACCATTGCCAGCCTCAACCTTGACCCAACACGTGAAGGCTATACCTTCGCAGGTTGGTTTAATGTATCTTCCGCACAGGTTGCTGATAGTTCACCACTATCCTCATATGATAAGCAAACCCTGACCGCCCACTGGACAGCAAACACATATACAGTTTCTTTTAACCTCAACTATTCGTCTGCTCCTTCTGCCCCTGCTGCAATTAGCGTTACCTACGACGGCAAGTACGCCGACCTCCCCACCGTTTCCCGTGACGGCTATACCTTTGACGGCTGGTATACAGAGGCAACCGACGGCGATAAGATCACCACTTCCGATACCGTCAAAATCACTGCGGCCGCCACCCTATACGCCCACTGGACCCCTCTCACCCTAACCGTCACCCTGGACTACAACTACCCAGACAAATACATCCTGCCCACCCTGCCGGACACGCCTGCGCCCGACCCCAACCCCACCCTGTCTGTCCAATACGACGGCACCTACACCGGCCTTACCGCCCCTCAAAGGGCCGTTTCGCCCTTGGGCTATCAGTTTGACCAGTGGACTTCTAACAAGCAAAGCGACGGCAAAGATACCGTTGATGCCAACACAAAGGTTTCATCCGTTTCCAACCACACCCTCTACGCCCAGTGGACGCGGGAAAACTACGTAGTCACCCTGGACTACGGCAGCATCACCACCCCCGGCAATGACAGTGACAGCAACCGCCCCGCCCATGTCCTCTGCCCCATCGAAACCGTCGATACAAGCACGGGCAGCACAGTCACCACCTATAAAACCTACGGGGACTGCACCCCCAAGCTGCCCACCCCCACCCAACCCGGCTATGTTTTCAAAGGCTGGTACACCACAGCCAGCCCCGCCGCCGGCGCCGACCCCGTGCCCCTTACCACCGAGGTAAAAGCCGACCACACCCTCTACGCCGTTTGGGAGCCCGAAAAGTACACCGTCACCTTCAAGCTGAATTACCCCAATGCCCCCGCCGACCCCAAGCCGGTAAAGGCCGCCCATAACACTGCCCTCAACTCCGTCCTCCCCAGCCCGGAGCCTACACGGGCCGGGTACACCTTCCTGGGCTGGTACTTTACGGCCGATCAGGATGACAACTCATCTCTGGTTACCGGCTCCAACAAGGTGACAAACCCCGTCACCCTCTACGCCCACTGGGTGGCCAGCGGCACCGTTTCCCTGGAGCCCAACGGCGGCACCTTCGGCAAAAATGTACCCAACAGCATCGTCGCCAGCGCCGGTGGCCAGTACCCCACCCTGCCCACCGATGTCAACGGCACCATCACCCGGCCCGGCTACACCTTCCTTGGCTGGTACACGGCCGAAACCGACGGCACCCAGGTCAGTTCCGGCACCGCGGTAGGCGAGTATGTACCCACCCGCCTGTACGCCCGCTGGGTGGCCAATAAGTACACCGTCACCTTCAACTATAACGGCGGCTCCGGCAGCCGGGACCCCAAGCCCATCACCTTTGGCGAGGCCTACGGCACCCTGCCCACCAACGCTTTCTGGGCCGGACACACCTTCCTTGGCTGGTACACCGAGGCTTCCGGCGGCACCCAGGTCACCCGTGATACCCTCCTTACCACCCCAGACCACCACACCCTCTACGCCCGCTGGGGCTTTAAGATCAGCTTTGAGCCCGGTTCCGGCTTTGGCGATATGGACGACGCCACCGCCATTGTGGGCGAAGACTTTGTCCTGCCCGAGTGCGAGTTCACCGCCCCGGACGGCCTCTCCTTCCACCGCTGGGCCATCGGTACCCTGCGGGGCGAGCAGCAGCCTGCGGGTGTCCGGGTGTCCATCAACCGCAACACCACCCTCTATGCCATCTGGAAAGAGGCCCCGGTGCACATCTACGCCACTTGCTCCACCGGCGGCTCCCTCACCACTACCAGCGGCGCCAGCAATGACGTCACCCTGGACCGGGGCTCAGACGTGACCTTTGTGGCCCGCCCCCACTACGGCTATGAGCTGGAAGACCTGATCGTGGACGGCGTCAGTTGCTATTCTATGGAAAGCTACACCTTCCGCGACCTGGTCGAGGACCACACCATCCACGCGGTGTTCCGGCCCATCCCCCCCGCCTCCTACCTCACCTGTAGCCACGGGTATGACTGCCCCCTGGCCAAGTTCCGGGATCTGAGCACCACCGCCTGGTACCATGACGCCGTGCACTATTGCCTGGATGAGGTCATCATGAACGGCAATGGCAACGGCACCTACACCCCCAATGCCTATGCCGACCGCAGCACCTTCGCCACCGTCCTCTGGCAGCGGGAGGGCTGCCCTGACCTGGTAGGTGTCGGCTCCGTAGACCGCCCCTTTAAAGATGTATCCCCCAAAGCCTGGTACTATAAGGCGGTCACCTGGGCGGCCAAATCCGGCATTGTCAGCGGCTACACCAACGGCAACTACGGCCCCAAAGACCTCATCACCCGTGAACAGATGGTGTTCATGCTGTGGAACTACGCCGGCCAGCCAGCCCCCTCCTCCAACCGCCTGCCCTTCTTTGACAGTTGGAACGTCAGCGGCTATGCCCGCAACGCCATGGTCTGGGCCACCGAGAACAACCTCATCTCCGGCATGGGCAACAATATGCTCAGCCCCAAAGGCTACGCCACCCGCGCCCAGGTCGCCCAGGTCATGATGGCCTACGCCGAGGCTTTCTCCTAAGCCCCTGTCCCGCCCAAAGGGTTTTACGCCCCCTATAGGCAAAGGTTCTCCCCCTATAAAAGGTAAACCCAAACAAAAAAGGCAGCCCCCACACAACCATGGGGTCTGCCTTTTTCACTTCATGATGAACCCCACCCCCGCCGGCGCGGCCATAGCGCTGGCGGGGGTTCTTAAAAGGGGCGAAGGGTCCCCGGCAACTCCCCCTACCCAGGGAAAAAAGCCGTCACCCTAAGCTGCCCGTCCGAGAATTCGGCGGTCAGCCCGCCGCCCATCCGTTCCGCCAGCGCCCTGGCAATGGACAGCCCCAGTCCCGTAGACTTCCTGGCCGCCTCCACGGTATAGAACCGGTCAAACAGCTTTTCCACCTCCACCTCCGAAAGGCCGCGGCAGTGGTTGGTAAAGATAACCCTACCGTCGGTGGCCAGTTCCACCGTCAGGTCGCCGCTGCTGTACTTCACCGCGTTGCTCAGCAGGTTCGAAAACACCCTGGAAAGCGCCGCCCTGTCCACCCTGCGCACCACCACCTCCTCCGGCATCGTAACCTGCGGGCGTATACCCCGGCCGGTCAGTTCGGTATAAAAAGCCGCCAAACTCCCCTCCAGCACCGTGTTCAGGGCGATCTCCTCCGCCCCCAGCCCCCCCGGGTCGCTAAGCACCACGCAGTAGCGGAACAGCTCCTCTGTCAACTGGCGCAAAAGCACCGTCCGCTCCTCCATAATGCCCAGGTATTCCCTGGCCTGGGAGGTATTCTCCTGTTGCCCCAGCAAGTCCAGATAGCCGCATATAGCCGTCAGGGGCGTGCGCAGGTCGTGGGAGATATTGGTAACAGCCGCCTTCAGTTCCAGGTCCCCCTGCTGATACCGCCGCCGCTGGGCCCGCAGGCGGCGCAGTTCCCGGTTGATCTCCCCGGCCAGCGCCCGCATGGCCCTGTCCCGGCTGGAGATATCCACCAGCGTGTTGGTGTCCGTCTGCAACTTTTCCGCAAAACCCCTGGCAATCTCCCCCGCCGCTTTGCGCATCAGGTATATTTTTATCCCCAGCGCGGCTATTACCAGCGCCATTCCTCCCATCAGGGCTATTCCTCCCGTCAGGGCCAGCCATGTGACCTCCACCCCTTGTGCCTCCTTTTTTAAGGCCGCCTCCGGCGGGCAGGGAAACTTTTTAAAAAAAGTTTCCCTGCACTCTTCAAAAACTTTTGTGCCCTTTACTACCGGCCTATACTGTTTACTCTACCGGCAGCACAGTGGTTATCCAGCGTTTTCCCTCTTTCTTGTCCCTGGTTCTTTTTTTGCCGGTGTCCAGGATTGGCCGCTCCTTACTTTAGGTCTTTGCGCCTAAACAGCAGGATCCCCGCCCCCGTAAACAGGGCCGTTACCGCCAGGGCATAGGTTGCCAGCAGCCAGCGGGGGGTCTGCACCACAATCGCCTCGCTGCCGTCCTCGTTATACTCCCGGTGGCCATTCCACATAATTTCCCATAGCTGCCCACCTGGATGCATCTCGTTAAACTGCCGCAGCATGGTGCGCTGGGGTTCTTCCACATAATGGGGGTTGCGGACCATGGGGATGTCCTCCGCGTCAATGGGGTTCCCCTCCCGGTCCAGGTACTGCATTTTCTGCTCCCCCTCCTCATCGGTGACAAAGACCACCCCGCCATAGTCCGCGACCATCTTGGGGTTTTCCAGTATCCCGTTGATTATCTGCCCCCCAAACATCAACGCCAGGCCCACCATCGCGCACACCACCAGTGCCGAGCGGTTGGCAATCAGCGTGGCCAAAAACACCGAAATAGCCGTCAGCGCCAAAATGGACAGCAAAAGCACCCCCAGCCCCTGGGCCACGTGTCCGGGTTCATCCACCGGCAGCCCTATCCCCACCAGGAAGATGGTGGAAAGGGCCAGGGCCATATAGAACAGTTCCATGGCGTAAACCGTGATAAAGTTGCTCATATACACCGCCGTCCGGCTGTGCCCTACGGCCAGCTTATTGCGGATGGTGCCGTCGTTATAGTCGGTGTTGATGAACAGGCCGCACAGGCAGGGCAGCAGGATAAACTGCCAGGGCGCGCAGCTCACAATGGTATTGTCCAGCGATACCGCCTCGCCATGGGCCTGCATCTTGTACAGGCCCAGCACATCCAGGGCGGCCGCCACCACTAGGACGGCGCCCCCCAGCCAAAACCGCTTGGAGTGGGACAGCGCGAAGAAATTGGCCGAAAGCAGCTTACGCATGGCCCTCACCCCCTTTCCCGGTACCCACCAGGCTCAGGAAGTAGCTTTCCAGGCTCTCGTCATGGTTCTGCACATTGTATACCTCGCAGCCCTTGTCCGAAAGGGCCTTAACCAGCTTGCTGATGTTCACCGCGTCGTAAATATCCACCTGCTTGCCGTCCAAAATCCGGTATTCCAGCCCCATGCCGTCCAGAGCCAGGGCCGTTGCCTGGGTGTCAGAAACATCGGCCCGCACGCACTTGCGGCAGGTGGCCTCCAGTTCCCCGGCGCTGACCTCCCGCAGCATCCGCCCGCCGTCAATAAACCCATAGTGGGTCGCCAGCTTGTGCATCTCCTCCAAAATATGGCTGGAGATCAGCACGGTAATATCCCGCTCCCGGTTCAGTTGCAAAATCAGTTCCCGTATCTCCACAATCCCCTGTGGGTCCAGGCCGTTAACCGGCTCATCCAGCACCAAGAAATCCGGGTCGCCGCACAGGGCCACGGCAATGCCCAGCCGCTGGCGCATCCCCAGCGAAAAGTTCCTGGCCTTCTTCTTCCCTGTGCCGGGCAGCCCCACCAGTTCCAAAAGCTCCCCCACACAGGAAAAATCCGGCAGCCCCAGTATCCGGCACTGCTGTTTTAGGTTGTCCTCGGCCGTCATATCCAGGGCAATCGAGGGCGTTTCCACCACCGCGCCCATCCGGCGGCGTGCCCGGCTGATGTCCGGGCTCTCGTTGTTGACGCCGTAAAGGGAGTAGGTCCCGTAGCTTGGCATCTGCAAGCCGCAAATCAGCCGCAGCAGGGTGGTCTTGCCCGCCCCGTTTTTGCCCACAATGCCGTAAATAGCCCCCTTGGGTACCGCGATGTTAAAATTCTCCAGCGCCTTACAGTGGCGGTAGCTCTTGCCAAGGGCGCTGGTCTGCAACACATATTCCATGCGCAATCTGTCCTTTCTGTTGGGATACGGACAGTATAACCCATAAAGGTTAAGAGAGCGGTTAAGAAAACAGTTAAGATTTTGTCAAGATTCCCCCCGGCCAAGCCCCCGCGCCAGGCGGTGCCGTTTCCACTGCCCTTAAGCCCGCTTTATAACGCCGGAACGCCGTCTATTTTGCCCCCAAACAGCGCTTTCCGCGTCAAAAATCCTCGAAAGGTGGCAAGCTTTTCTTGGTTTTTCCCTTGAAAGCCCTCACTTTTGGACAAAAACTCCCCCATTTCTCCGGTTTTAAAACAGACGCTAGGGTTTCCTACCGGCATGGTCCGGGCCGGGCCCCGCCATCTTAAACCCAATGCCCCACACCGCCTCCACATACTCCCGGCCCCCGGCGGCCCGCAGCTTTTTCCGCAGGTTGCTCATGTGGGTTTTCAGCGAGCTCTCCGTGCAGTCCGGCGTGTCCCGCGCAATCCGGTCCAGTAGCTGCGACTTGGTCACCACCTGATTGGGGTTGCGCATCAGTTGCCACAAAACCGCGTACTCCGTGGGGGTCAGGTGTACCTGCACCGCCCCCACAAACGCGCAGTGGGCGTCCGTATGCAGCGCCAACCCCCCATAAGAGAGCCGCCCCTTCTCCCGCCGGGCCCCGCCCCGCAGTTGCACGGCCACCCTGGCCAACAGTTCCTGGATGTCAAAGGGTTTGGTCACATAGTCCGCCGCGCCGGCCATCAGCAGTTCCACCTTACTGTCCACCCCTGCCTTCGCGCTCAGCACAATCACCGGCGCCCCGTCCATACGCGGCAGCAGTTCTTCCCCGGAAAGCCCCGGCAGCATCAGGTCCAGCAGCACCAGGTCCGGCTGGGCGCTGTCCAGCCGCAACAGCGCCTCCGTGCCGGAATAAGCCCGCTCCACCCGGTACCCGGCCTGTCCCAGTATCTCTTCCAGCAGGTTGCCAATAGGCAGGTCGTCCTCCACCACCAGTATGCTGTACAAGTCCCCGCCCCCTTACAAAAGCGCCTGCAAAAGTTCCTGCCGGCCCATGGGGTAAATCACGCTCTCGCCCACGTCCTTTATAAAGATAAACCGCAGGCTGTCCCCGTCGCTTTTTTTGTCCAAAGCCGTAGCCGCCACAATCTCCTCCGGGGTAAAGCCCGTGGTGTCCGGCAGGCCGTATTGCCTGAGCACGGCGGCCACCCGCGCCCCCGTGCCCGGTTTGGTGATGCCCAGCTTTTCCCCGGCCCGGCAGGCCAGCACCATGCCAATGCCCACCGCCTCCCCGTGGGATAGCCCCTTAAACCGGTGCAGCTTTTCCAGGGCGTGCCCGCAAGTGTGGCCAAAGTTCAAGATCATCCGCCGCCCGGTGTCCCTGGTATCGGCCTCCACAAAATCCCGTTTTATGGCGATGGACCGTCCCACCACCTGCTCCATGTCCGCCAGGGCGGCCCCCTGCTCCAGCGCCGCAAAAAGCGCCGGGTCGGCAATGCAGCCGTGCTTAATAACCTCCCCCAGCCCGTCGTTAAAATAGTGCCGGGGCAGGGTGCCCAGGGCGTCCGGGTCGGTAATCACCGCCACCGGCTGATGGAACGCCCCCACCAGGTTTTTGCCAAAGGGCAAGTCCACCCCGGTCTTGCCCCCCACGCTGGCATCGGCCTGCGCCACCAGGCTGGTGGGTACCTGGGCAAAGTCCATCCCCCGCAAAAAGGTAGCCGCCGCAAAGCCCCCCATGTCCCCGGCCACGCCGCCCCCCAGCGTAACCACCAGGTCCGTGCGGGTAAAGCCCTCCTCGGCCAAAGCCTGGTACATCCCGCAAACCGTGTCCATCAGCTTGTGTTCCTCCCCGGCCGGAAAGGTGTACCCGCTCACCCGGAACCCCGCCCCCTCCAGCGAGGCCCGCACCAAAGGCCCATACAGGGGCGCCACATGGCTGTCGCTGATCACCATCACCCTGGCCCCCGGCTTTTTCCTCTGGCCGAGTATCTCCCCCACCCGGCCCATCGCCCCCCGCTCCACCGTAACCGTGTAGGGAGCCGTCGTGTTTACTTGGATCTCCATTTGCTTTCCTCCTTTTTTTCGTTCTATTGCGTTCTATCCGGTTTGCCTCCGGCGGCTTAAACCCCTTTCTGTAGAAAGGGGTTTAAGAATCCCCAAAGACTTTCGTGCCGTCCACCGCCGCGCTCAGAAAATCGGGCCATCCGCTCGACCGCCAGCCCGGCGCAGGGCTGTTTTTCCTTTTTTCTTTATTCTCTTTCGGCGACTATCCGCTTAAACCTCTTTCTGTAGAAAGGGGTTTAAGGATCCCCCAAAGACTTTCGTGCCGTCCACCGCCGCGCTCAGAAAATCGGGCCATTCGCTCGACCGCCAGCCCGGCGCAGGGCTGTTTTTCCTTTTTTCTTTATTCTCTTTCGGCGACTATCCGCTTAAACCCCTTTCTATAGAAAGGGGTTTAAGAATCCCCAAAGACTTTCGTGCCGTCCACCGCCGCGCTCTGAAAATCGGGCCATTCGCTCGACCGCCAGCCCGGCGCGGGGCTGTTTCTCCTTTTCTCTTTTTTCCTTTCGGCGACTATCCGCTTAAACCTCTTTCTGTAGAAAGGGGGTTAAGGATCCCCCAAAGACTTTCGTGCCGTCCACCGCCGCGCTCAGAAAATCGGGCCATTCGCTCAACCGGCGGTTGGGCGCGTTTCTTTCTTTCTGTTGGCGATGCCCACAAGCGTTTGCCTATACGTTTGCCCCCATTAACCCACTTCCCCCTTAATCCGCGCCGCCTCCCGCAGCAGGGCCCCCAGGGCCGGTTCATCCCCTTGCCCCACCGCGTCCCGTATCAGCCGCAGGTTGCGCCCCAGTTCGTCCAGTTCCGCCACCAGCGCCTCCCGGTTGTCCAAAAAAAGCCGGCTCCACAGGGTGTCGTTGATGTTCGCCACCCTGGACACATCCCGGTAACTCCCCGCCGAAAACCCCTGGTGCTCCCGGCACCGGGGGCTCAGCACATAGGCGCAGGCCAACGCGTGGGGCAGTTGCGAGGTAAAAGCGATCAGTTGGTCATGCCGCTCCGGCGTGGTGCGGACGATCCGCCCAAAGCCCATGCTCCGGGCCAGGCTTTCCACCAGGTCCACCGCCTCCGCCGGGGCCCCTGTTTCCACCAGAATATAAGAGGCCCCCACAAAGATGCTGGGGTCGCTGGCGGCAAAGCCGCTGCGTTCCTTGCCCGCCATAGGGTGCCCGGCCACAAAGGCATACCGGCCCGTCCCCCGCAGCGCCTCCATGCCCCGGCACAGCCCGGCCTTCACCCCGCAGGTGTCGGTCAAAACGCAGCCCTCCTGCAACAAAGGCCCGTATTCCCTGGCAAAGGCCAAAGCCCCTTCCGGGTACACGCACAGGTACACCACATCCGCGCCGCACAGGTCGTCCCGGCCCGCCTTCCCGTCAATGGCCCCGCAAGAGCAGGCGTCCAGCAGCGCGTCCTCATCCCGGTCCATCCCCAGCACCTGATGCCCGGTGTTCTGCTTAAGGGCCTTGGCAATCGATCCCCCAATCAGCCCCAGCCCTACCACGACCACCTTTTTCCCGCCGGTCATAGGGCCTGCACCGTGTCGTGCACGTGGGCCACCTTCCGGGCCAAAGCCGCAAACTGCTCCGGGGTAATGGACTGGGCGCCGTCGCACAGGGCGTGGGGCGGGTCGTTGTGCACCTCAATGATCAGCCCGTCGGCCCCCACCGCCGCCGCGGCAATGGCCAGGGGCTCTATCAGCCAGTTGATGCCGCTGGCATGGCTGGGGTCCACCACCACCGGCAGATGGGACAGCTTTTTGATCACCGGCACCGCCGAGATATCCAGGGTGTTGCGGGTCATGGTTTCATAGGTGCGTATGCCCCGCTCGCACAAAATCACCCGCTCGTTGCCCCCGGCCATAATATATTCGGCGCTCATCAGCAGCTCCTCAATGGTGTTTGCCAGCCCCCGTTTCAGCAAAATAGGCTTGTCCACCTTGCCCAGGCGTTTCAGCAGTTCAAAGTTCTGCATATTCCTGGCCCCCACCTGTATAATGTCCACATCCTCAAACAGCGGCAGATGCTCCACGCTCATAATCTCCGTAACCACCGGCAACCCCGTCTTTTTCTTGGCCTGTGCCAGCAGCGCCAGCCCCTCCGCCTTCATGCCCTGAAAAGCATAGGGCGATGTCCGGGGCTTAAAGGCGCCCCCCCGCAAAAACGCCGCCCCCGCCTGTTTCACACACTGGGCCACCTGGCAGATCTGCCCCTCGCTCTCCACCGAGCAGGGCCCGGCGATCAGCGCCAGTTTCCCCCCGCCAATCTGCTGCCCACCCGGCAGCATAACCACCGTGTCCTCCGGGTGGAACTTCCGGTTGGCCTTCTTATAGGGCTCCTGCACCCGCCGCACAGACTCCACCACGTCCTGGGCCGCGATATACTCCTCGTCAATGGCCGTGGTGTCCCCCAGCAGGCCCAGCACCGTGCTGTGGGCGCCCACCCAGGTGTTCACCTTCACGTCGTAGTTGTCCGTCAGTTTGCTGATAAAACGCTCCACCCGCTCCGGTTCCTGGCAGGGTTTCAGTACAATGATCATGCTATCTCGTCCTCTCTTTCGGTTGATTTTCCCCCCATCAGGGGGCCAAATAAGCACAAAAAACGGAGCCCTCCGGCTCCGCTCCCTTCCGCGGGTATCCCCGCGCAAACCCCATTCACCTGCCCCCAGGGGCACACCCCCGCCGGGCCGGTGAAAAAGCGCAGCCATCCCTGTCCTCCCACGCGGAAAAAGCCCGCGTCGTAAATCGCAGGCTAAAGCAGTAATAAAATTGCTGCGCGTGGTCGGCTTTCATGTTATACGCTCCTAATTCGCTGGTTTGCGTCTATTTTACCCTTTTCTCCCCGTGCTGTCAAGTCTTTTTTCCGCCGTGCCCTTCCCCTTGGCCTCCGGCCGCCAAAGGGGCCCCGCCCCTTCAGGATCCCCGCCAAAGTGCCACCGGCCCTTTGGAAACCCAACTTTTCCCGCCTTTGTGCATGGTTCCGGCCCTCTTCCCCCGGCCGGGCTATTTGCTTATATCTTTTTGGGGGGATATTTCTGGCCTCCGGCGGCCAAAGGGGCCCCGCCCCTTCAGGATCCCCGCCAAAGTGCCACCGGCCCTTTGGAACCCCATCCTTGGCGCGCCTCTATGCCTGGTTCCCCTCCACCGCTTTCACAATCCGGTGCGCCACAGCCAGCGGGGGCGCGCCCGCGTCCACGGTAATGTCCGCCGCCGCCCGGTACAGGGGGCAGCGCTTTTTATACAGTTCGGCAATCACCCGCCGCCGGTCAGGCACCTGCAACAGCGGCCGCCGCCGGTCGTTTTTCAGCCGCTCCTGCAAAGCGGCCAGGGGCGTGTCCAAAAACACGATCACCCCGCCGCCCTCGTGGAAGGCCCGCACATTGTCCCCGCTCAGCACCGTGCCCCCGCCGCTTGCAATAATCAGCCCCGGCCGCGCCGCCACCTCCCGCACAGCCTGGGCCTCCCGCTGCCGGAACCCCACCTCCCCGTACCGGGCAAAGATCTCCGCCACCGTCAGCCCCTCTTTGCCCTCAATGTACTGGTCCAGGTCGCAAAGTTCCCGTTCCAGCAGCCGGGCAGCCCGCCGGCCTACGCTGGTTTTCCCGCAGCCCATAAACCCGCAAAGGACAATGTTCCCCCTCATTGCCCCCGCCCCCCGAACAACCGTTCCATCTCCGCCTGGGCGTCCGCGGTCAACCGGTGCAAACCCTCCTGCGGAAACTCCGTATCATACCATATTTTGTGCGAGTAGGCCGCCTGGCACACCAGCATACCCATGCCTTCCACCGTCCGGATCCCCAGCCGCCGGGCCGTCTGCAGCAGCCGGGTGTCCGTCGGGTTGTACACCGCGTCAAACACGGCGCCGCACCGGGCAATAACCCCCTCGCCCACCGGGCAGGCGTCCGGGTGGGGGTACATCCCCACGCTGGTGGCGTTCACCAGCAGGTCAAACCTGTCCCGGCAGTCCTCCAGTTCCCGGTAGCTGCGCACCGTCACCAAAAACCCCCGGTCCCCCCGCTCCCGGCCAAAGGCCCCCAGCCTTTCGGCCAGCGCCATGGCCTTTTCCTGGGATCCCTCCCGGTGTGCCAGGGTGATGTGAAAATCCCGCTGCTGCTCCGCCGCCTGAAAGGCAATGGCCTTGGCCGCGCCGCCGTTGCCCAAAATCAGCACCTCCCCGGCAAAGTGCAGGCCGTGGATGGCCAGGGCCACCGCCGCACCGGGGCCGTCGGTGGTGTAGCCGTACAGTTTCCCGTCCGCCACCTTTACGGTGTTCACCGAGCCGCACCGCCTGGCCTGGCCGCACAGGTCCTCCAGGTAGGGGATGATCGCCGTTTTATAGGGGATCGTTACGTTAAAGCAGTCCAGTTGCCGCAGGGCGGGCAGGGCCTCTTCCAGGCCGGGCAGGTCCAGCACCTGGTACTCCATGGGTATGCCCGCTAGCCTAAATAGCCTTTCCTGAATAAACGGGGACATGGTGTGGCCAAGGGGGTGGCCGATCACGGCTGCTTTTTGGGTTCTCATAGGGGGTCTACTCCTTTTTTTAGCAGGTTTGGCAAGTTTTTTTCATTTCATAGTTGACAAAGCGGGGCCCAGTCAATACAATGAAAGGGAAGGATCCGGCCAGCCCTTTTTGGCCCACGCTGTTCGCCGGGCTATTATTATAACACATCCGGGCCGGCTTTGTCCATATCCGAAGGCGCGGGCTTTTCGGAAGGCGAAAACTGAAATTTTTTAGGAGGCTGTTAAAGATGGTACTGGAAAAAATCAAAGGCATACTCAGTGAACAATTCAGCGTAGAGGCGGACAGCATCACCCCCGATACCCTGCTGGAGGACGACCTGGGGGCCGACTCCCTGGACGTGGTCGACCTGCTGATGACCATTGAGGATGACTTCGAGGTAGAGATCCCGGACGAGGAAGTGGAGAACATCAAAACCGTCGGCGCTCTGGTAGAGTACATCGAAAGCCACTCTCAGGAGTAAGGCAAGCTTTTAAGCCTGCGGCAGGCCCCCTGCCCGGGCTTTTTGTTTGCGGCCGGCCAGCCAAGGCGCCATTTGCCCCCGGCGCCTGTTTTTTTCCGCAAATTCCTTGCAAAAACCGCCCAATGCCGCTATAATAAGGGGAAAGTCAAAAGGAGAGGACGATATCACTATGGCGCAACAGAAAAAAGCGGTGGAGGCCATCACCTCCATGGACGTAGACTTCGCCCAATGGTACACCGACGTGGTAAAAAAGGCCGAATTGGCCGATTATTCCAGCGTAAAGGGCTGCATCGTGTACGAGCCCTACGGCTACGCCATCTGGGAGAACATCCAGCGGGAGATGGATACCCGTTTCAAAAAGCTGGGGGTACAAAACGTGGCCATGCCCATGCTCATCCCCGAAAGCCTGCTGCAAAAGGAGAAAGACCACATCGACGGCTTTGCCCCCGAGTGCGCGGTCGTCACCCAGGGCGGCGGCGAGGCCCTGGCCGAAAAGCTCTACATCCGCCCCACCAGCGAGGTGCTCTTCTGCGAGCACTACCAGAAAAAGATCCACTCCTACCGGGACCTTCCCAAGCTGTATAACCAGTGGTGCTCCGTGGTGCGCTGGGAAAAAACCACCCGCCCCTTCCTGCGGGGCATGGAGTTCCTGTGGCAAGAGGGCCACACCATGCACGAAACCGCCCAGGAGGCCGAGGCATTCACCCTGAAAATGCTGCGCGTCTACGAGGAAGTCTACCGGGACGCTTTGGCCATCCCCCCGGTAGTGGGCAAAAAAACCGAGAAAGAGAAGTTCGCCGGTGCCGTGGCCACCTATACGCTGGAGCCCATGATGCACAACGGCGTGGCCCTGCAAGGCGGCACCACCCATTTCTTTGGCGATGGTTTCGCCAACGCCTTCGGCATCACCTTCACCGGCCGGGACAACCAGCTACACGCCCCCTTCCAAACCTCCTGGGGCATGAGCACCCGGCTCATCGGCGCGGTCATCATGGTCCACGGCGATGACAACGGCCTGGTGCTGCCCCCCCGCATCGCCCCCACCCAGGTGGTCATCGTGCCCATCGCCCAGCACAAGCCCGGCGTGCTGGAAAAGGCCCAGGCGCTGGCGGAAAGCCTCAGCCAGGACTTCCGGGTCAAGCTGGACGAGAGCGACAATTCCCCCGGCTGGAAGTTCGCCCAGTACGAGATGCAGGGCGTGCCCCTGCGCATCGAGTTGGGCCCCAAAGACATCGAGCAGGGCCAGTGTATGTTCGTCCGCCGCGACACCGGAGAGAAATGCCCCATGCCCCTGGCAGGGGACGGCGGGCACAGCCTGTCCCAGCTAATAAAGGGTATGCTGGATGTCATCCACGACAGTATGCTCCACAAAGCCCAAGAGAACCTCCGGTCCAAAACCTACGTGGCCCACAACCATGCGGAGTTTTTGGATATCGCCCAAAACAAGCCCGGCTTTATCAAGGCCATGTGGTGTGGCGGCAGCGCCTGCGAAGACCGCCTAAAGGAGGAAACCGGCGGCGTCAAGTCCCGCTGCATCCCCTTTGAGGAGGAGCAGCTCTCCGGCGTCTGCGCCTGCTGCGGCAAGCCCGCCAAGCACATGGTCTATTGGGGCCGCCAGTACTAAGCTCCCCCCTTCTCTCCCCCCTAAGGCCGTGGGGACACCGTCCCCACACCCCTGCCACCTTTTAAAAAAGGTGGACCAAAACTTTTCGTTTCGCGTTTCGGGCAGTGCTTTCTTGCAGGCACTGCCCGCGCCGTTTCCCCCTCTCTTCCTTACCCTCTCCCAGGCCGTGGGGACGCTGTCCCCACACCCCTGCCACCTTTTAAAAAAGGTGGACCAAAACTTTTCGTTTCGCGTTTCGGGCAGTGCTTTCTTGCAGGTACTGCCCGCGCCGTTTACAATCCATAACAAAAAATTTTTATAATTTTTTATAATTTCTTTACCCCGTTTTTTCAGCCTGATTGCCCCGGCCCTTCCCAAAAAAGAAAAAAAGTCCCTACCCAAAGCCTCTTCTCCCCCTCCCGCCCCCCCCTGCGCATTGCCCCGGCCCCCGTAAAAGTTTTGGAAGAGTCCAGAGAAACTTTTTACAAAAAGTTTCTCTGGCAGGGTGTGGGGCAGCGCCCCACGGCCTTTCCGGGCTTTATGTAAACTGACTGTAGAAAAAAGCGGAGTACAAGCTATATTTCCAATAATTCAGGTTGTCAATAAATTTATTTCTATAAAATTCATAAAAAAGCCCTTTACATTTTCTTCCACTTGCGGTACAATAGGGTTGTAATCCATATGCAAAACCGCTGGCGTGTTTTCGCGCCGGTAGGCGGCATATATTATTAGGAGGATGATTCCCATGGCTAAGTTAAAGATTGGTTTTATTGGCTGCGGCGGCATTGCCAACCAGAAACACCTGCCCGGTATGTCCCAGCAGACCGAGTATGTTGATCTGTGCGCATTCTGCGACCTGATCCCCGAGCGCGCCGAGAAAGCCGCCAAAGAGTACGGCACCCCTGACGCGAAAGTTTACACCGACTACCACGAGCTGCTGGCCGACCCCACCATCGATGCCGTGCACGTGCTGACCCCCAACATCGCCCACTGCGAGATCACCGTGGCCGCGCTGGAGGCCGGCAAGCACGTCCTGTGCGAAAAGCCCATGGCTGCTACCCCGGAGGATGCCCAGAAGATGCTGGACGCACGGGACCGCACCGGCAAGATGCTGACCATCGGCTACCAGTACCGCCATTTCCATGAGAACGCCGTGGCCCGCAAGGTTGTAGCCGACGGCTGGCTGGGCGATATCTACTACGCCGAGGCCACCTATCTGCGCCGCCGTGGCGTGCCCACCTGGGGTGTGTTCACCGACAAATCCAAGCAGGGTGGCGGCCCGCTGATCGACATCGGCACCCATGCTCTGGACAACACCCTGTTCCTGATGAACAATTACGACGTGGACTACGTAGTCGGCACTTCCTTCGAGAAGCTGGGCCGCCTGCTCACCCCCGATGTACAGGGCCAGAACAACTGGATGGGCGACCCCGACCACTGGAACAACGAAACCTATGACGTGGAAGATTCCGCTGTCGGCCAGATCAAGATGAAGAACGGTGCCGTTATCAACCTGCGCGCCTCCTGGGCCTTGAACATGGCCGAGAAGGCCGGCTGCGACAACCAGGCCCACACCCTGCTGTGCGGCACCAAGGGCGGCCTGGACACCCTGGAGGGCCGTGTCCGCCTGAACCACATTGTGGCCAACGAGCAGACCATCTCCTGGGTCGGCGACAAGATCATGGGCTACATCCCCGGTTTCAGCACCGGCCCCGCCCCCATCTCCAAAGAGCATGACATCTGGGTCAAGGCTCTGCGCGGCGAGGGCGAGCTGTTCGTCACCGCTGACCAGGCTTTCGTAGTCACCAAGATCCTGGATGCCATCTACCAGTCCTCCAAGACCGGCCAAGCCATCAAGTTTTAAGGCCGGCACGAGGTAAAAATCATGGAAAACATCAATCTGCAACTGTACTCCTTTGGCCATGAGCCCCCTCTCCGCTGTGGAGAGAAGATCAAAACAGCCGGCGAGATGGGTTATGCCGGGGTAGAGTTTGCCCAAGACTATAAAGACGTGCCCGTCGAGGACATCAAAAAGGCCCTGGAGGAGGCCGGCGTAAAGGCCGTTTCCGCCCATGTGCCCTTTGAGATGATGGGCGAGCACCTGCCCTACCTGGCCCAACTGGGCGTCAAGTTCGTGGCCTGCCCCATGACCTCCTTCTGCGATGTGGAAGAGGCCAAAGAGGTGGCCGCCGAGTTGAACAAGTGGGGTGCCGAGGCCAAACAGTACGGCATCACCATCGGCTACCACAACCACACCCAGGAGTTCAACAAGGACCAGGACAAGTACCTCTTTGACTGGGTCATCGAGAACACCGACCCCGAAACCGTGGCCTTTGAGATCGACTGCGGTTGGGCCTCTGCTGCGGGCATTGACCCGGTGGCCTACATCAACCAGCACGCCGGCCGCATCGCCGCTATCCATATCAAAGAGAACGGCGCGGTCATCGGCCCGGACCCGGCCTCTTCCCGGAAGAACCCGCCGAAGTGGCCTAAGTTCGAGCTGGACGAAAACGGCAAGCCCATCTTCCCCCCTGAGTTCATCGCCAAGATGCAGGAGCGGGACAAGCTGAATGTACCTACCGGCAGCGGCATTGTCGACTGGAAAGCCGTCAAAGCCGCCGCAGACGCCCAGCGGGACGGCGTCATCTATGTGGTAGAGCGCGAAGCCAGCTACGGCGGCAAAAGCCGCATCGACTGCCTGAAAGAAGATGTCGCCTGGCTGAAGGCCAACGTCTAAAACCACGCCCATTCCCAAGGCGAATAGAAAGGCCCTCCGCACCGGCGGGGGGCCTTTTCCCATGGCTTATTAAAGCTTTATGAATTTCTCCAAAGGAATTATATCCCCCGTCCCCCTGTGTATACTTAAAAGAGCGGGGGTGCCCCGGCGCCCTCAGTTCCCCCCCCCAGGAGGCCCACCATGAAACCAGCCATTGCCCGCGCCCTGTGCGCTGTCCTCATTCTGCTCCTGCCCGCCACCCTTTCCGGCTGCGGCAGCGGCTACGCAGACGGCATGGCGTTCACCTACGCCCTGCCCCAAAATATCGACAGCCTGGACCCCCAAACCGCCGCCAACCAGTCCTCCTACCAGGTCATCGCCTCTGTGTTCGAGGGGCTCTGCCGTATCGGTCCCCAGGGCGATGTCCTCCCCGGCGCGGCCCGCAAGTGGGAGTCCGCCGATAACGACACCCGTTTCACCTTCCACCTCTACCCAGAGGCCCAGTGGAGCAACGGCGACCCTGTCACCGCCGATGACTTCCTGTTCGCCATCCAGCGCGCCCTCCGCCCCGAAACCGCCACCCCCTCGGTGGATGACCTGTTCATCATCCAGGGGGCACGGGCCATCTATAAGGGCGAGGCCACCGAGGACCAGCTAGGCGTGTGGGCGCAGGATGCCCACACCCTGGTGGTCCAGTTAGAGCGCAGCTATGCCGATTTCCCCGCCCTCACCGCTGGCACCCACTATATGCCCTGTAACCGGGCCTATTTTGAGAGCTGCTCCGGCCACTACGGCCTGTCCGGCGAGTACCTGATCACCAACGGCCCCTTTACCCTGTCCACCGTCTACAGTTGGAACACCGACTACGGCAGCCGCAAGGTAGAGCTCTCCCCCTCCAGCCTGTACCACCGGGCCGATGAAGTCACCCCCGGCAAGCTGACCTATCTGGTCGATTACGACGAAGCCCTGGCCAAAGAGCCTGTAGCCGCCCTGGCCAGCGGCAGCATCGACATCACCACCCTGCCGGAAACCGCCGCTAAAGCCGCGGCCGAGCAGGGCTGCGGCATCCAGATGCTGGACGATGCCGTTACCGGCCTGCTGCTGAACCCGGAGGCCGGCGTGCTCAAGTATCCCCAGGCACGGGAGATATTCGTCCGCACCCTGGACCGCCAGAGCCTGCTGGACCGCCGCACGGACAAAAACAGCACCGAGGCCATGGGCATCATGGCCAACTGTGTCCGCTGGGGTGGCGGCGGGTATTATGACGACGGGGCCACCATGTTCCCCAGCCAGGATGACGGGGTGCTGCAAAGCCTCCTGCCCGCCCTGCTGACAGAGCTGGAAACCGACCGCCTGCCGGAGATCACCGTCATCTGCCCCAATGACGAGGAGTCCATCAACATTGCCAACGGCCTGCTGGTTTCCTGGAACAGCAAGCTGAACAACGCCTTCAACATCTCCCCCCTGTCCGACGAGGAATTCCAAAGCCGTATCGCCTCCGGAAACTTCCAGGCCGCCCTGTACACCCTGCGGGCCGGGGGCACCACCCCCTACCAGGTGCTCAAGGCATTCGAAAGCACCTCCTCCCCCACCCTGCTCAATGACGCCGAATACGACAACCTGCTCCACTCCATCCAGTTCGGCCTGTCCGAGTACCGCAACCTGGAAACCTACCTTTTAAACCGCCACATCTTCTACCCCCTGTTCAGCGATAAAACCTATTACGTCACCAGCCCCAACAGTCAGGGCATCACCGCCGCCCCGGACCTGAGCATTGACTTTTCCCAGGCAAAGAAAAAAGAGTAGGCACCCCTCTTTTTTCTGATTTGGAAAAATACTGCTGTTCCTACCTGCCCATTACCCCCGCCTAACCCTTCCAATATCCCCCTCCTATCCCCCTAATAGTTGCCCCTAACCCCCTTGGTATCTGCCTGTATTTTGCCCGTTTTAAGGAGTTGAAACCCATGCGCACCCACATTCTCAGTATCGAAGAGGCCCAAAATTACCTGGGCAGCCAGCCCCAAAACCCCGCCGGCAACCGCCCAAATTTGCAGGCAGCCCAGGCTGTTGTCCGCCTGGCCATCCAGCAGGACCTTACGCCCCGGCAGCGGGAATGTGTACAATCCTACTTTTTTGAGGGCCTGACCATGGAGCAGGTAGGGGAAAAACTGGGCATCGGCAAATCCACCGTTTACAAGCACCTGCAAAAGGCCGCCGGGCGCATCCGCCGGGCCCTTCAGTACGCCCAGGCCCTCCAAGAGCAGGCCCGGCTGCCGTAACGGCCGCTGCTTACCACACGCCAAAACCACCGTATTTGGTTGATTTTCCACCTTCCGCGCCTATATACAGGTATTTTCCCGCCCAAAAGCGGCCTCCCGCCCGGTCCCCTCTTTTCCGGCCCCCTGTGCATGATTCCCCCCTGCCCGTCCCATACTAGGGGTAGGGCCCGCCGGGCCCTCATGCACAGGGGGGGGGCAATAACCGGACGACAGGAGGTCTATTCGTATGGAAAAGATCAGGGCCGTACAGTACGGCTGCGGCAAAATGAGCAAGTTCACCCTGCGCTATATGTATGAGCACGGGGTACAAATTGTGGGGGCTATTGACGTAGACCCCAACATCGTGGGCATGGACATAGGCGACTATGCCGGCCTGGGCATGAAAACCGGGGTGCTCATCAGCAGCGATGCCGACGCGGTGCTGGACAGTTGCGACGCGGACGTGGCCATTGTCACCCTGTTCAGCCTGGTTAGCGACTGCTATGACCACTATGTCAAGTGCCTCTCACGGGGCATCAACGTAATCACCACCTGTGAAGAGGCCACCTACTGCTGGACCACCGACCCGGTGCGCGCCAACGCCCTGGATGTGCTGGCCAAAGCCCATAACTGCACCCTGGTGGGCAGCGGCATGGAGGATACCTTCTGGGTCAATATGGTGGGGTTGGTAGCGGCCAGTTGCCACCATATCCACAAAATCCAGGGTGCGGTCAGCTATAATGTGGAGGACTACGGCCTGGCCCTGGCCAAGGCCCACGGCGTCATGCTCACCCCCGGCGAGTTCGAGGCGCAGATCGCCCACCCCCAGGTGCTGGAGCCCTCTTACGTCTGGAACTCCAACGAGGCCCTCGCCGCCAAACTGGGCTGGACCATCAAGCGCCAAACCCAGAAATGCGTGCCCTATTTCCACCACAGCGACTTGTACTCAACTACTATGGGCGCCACCATCCCCAAAGGCAACTGCATCGGCATGGCCGCCGTCGTCACCACCGAAACCTTCCAGGGCCCGGTGATCGAAACCCAGTGCATCGGCAAAGTCTACGCTCCCGGCGACGGCGATATGTGCGACTGGACCATCACCGGTGAGCCCGCCACCGAATTCCACGTAGTCAAGCCCGCCACCGTAGAGCATACCTGTGCCACCGTGGTCAACCGCATCCCCAGCGTGCTGCTGGCCCCGGCAGGGCTTGTTACGGTCGATGCCCTGGAACCCCTCCAATTCCCCACCTATCCTATGGAATTCTACTGCTGAGCCAGCCCTTCCGGGCAGATGAAAAGCCCTCCGCCCCCACGCTTACTTGAAAAACTGAGAACGCGTTTTTTGCCTATAATTGGCCATCTTCTGTGTGGAAAACCCCTGTCAACCGTCAGGTTGACGGGAATCTCCCTCAAAATTTGGCCAATTATGGGCAATTTCCGTCATTTTCTCTCATTTTCAAACAAGTTTCCGATTGGGACAGAAGACTTTTTCCTTTTGCTCCAGCCCCCCGGTTTAAGTGCCCGGCCCCGCCTTGCGGTACGCGGAGGGCGTCATCCCATAGCGCTTTTTGAACAGGGCATAGAAATAATTGGTGTTCAATATGCCCACTTCTTCGCTGATTTTCCCTACCGGTAGCCGGGTTTCTTGCAACATCTGCGCGGCTTTGGTCAGGCGTATGTGGTTGACATAATCATTGAAGGTAAAGGTGGTCACGGCAGCAAACACCTTGCCCAAGTAGGCCGGGGAGAGCTGGACATACTCTGCCAGCATACGCAGGGAAAGGCTTGGGTCGGCAAAGTGGTGGTCAATGTACTCTTTTGCCCGCAGGGCAGCGTCCTGGTTGCTGTTTTTCCGCTCTACAGATAGCTGGTGGCTCAGCGAGGACAGCAGCCCCAGAAAGACCGTACGCAGGGCCCGCACATTCTCGCATCCATCCAGGCTGTCCAGGCGCTCCATCATTTGGGTAAAAAGCCCGTCATCCCGCTCCAGGGCGGCAAAAAACACATCCAGCACGGACATAAGCACATGGCGGAAATAGGTGCGCGCCGACTTAAAACTGATCTCTTTCATGGCTGCCAGCGCCTGGTCAAACTCCCCTGCGCAGGCATCCATGTCGCCACTTCGCACATGGTCAGCCAGGCGGGCGTGCAGGCTGCTATCATATAGGTTGCTGCTCATGGCCTCCGGCACATCCCAGGTAGAGAATACCCGCCCATAGTGGCTGGCTGTCCGGGCGTGCAGGGCAATCTGCTCCTGCTCATACACCAGGTTAATGTCCGTCCAGGAATCCACCACCTGCCCCACACAAATACTCACGTCAATATGGAACTCCCTGGGCATCAGTTCGGCAATGGTGTCCAACCCCTTGTGCAACTGGGCATTGAGTTGGTTTTCCTGCAAAAAAAGGAGCACGGCAAAGTGGTTTTCGCCGGTACGCAAAAACTCAATGCCCTTCGCCGGGGCCATCAGCTCCCGGGTAATGTTTTCCAGCGCGTAGTAGGAGATAAACAGGTTCTCCTTCCGTCCTTCCTCTTCGGCGGCAGCCTGTTGGGGCACGCACTCCAGGCAAACCACCCCATAATAGGGCGACTGCAAATCAATACCCAACCGCTGGTAGGCCGGCCCGGCCGCCCGCACCCGCTCCTCTTCGCCATGGAGCAGGGCCCGTAAATAAAGGTTTTTTGACTCGTGGAATGAGGCAATCAGGCCCCGTTCCAGTTCATCTACCTTTGAGTACATCTCGGAGAAAGCCCGGCTCAGCAGTTCCAGCTCGTTGCCTTTCTTGCCACTGGTGCCGTCTACAAAGTCCTCATACAGGGCCTTAATCGGCTGATAGAGATGGGCGCTAAGCTTGCAGGAGAGCATATAGCCAAAAGCCAGGGTCAAAAGTGTCATGGTGAGGGTAAGGACCGCGGGCGTTACCAACCCCGCCAGCACTGTCTGATAGGGTAGAATATTGTAGAAAGTCCAGCCCACCTTCTCGCTGCGCACATAGGTGGTAAACCAGTAGCGCCCCGCCGAACGGTATGTCAGCGAGCCGGAAGTACCCGCCCCGCTGGCGCCGGGGAAATCCACCTCCTGGCTGCCGGCCTTTACAGAGAACAGCCGCTGGGCCGGGGCTGCGGACATTTCCGCCACATAGTTCCCCTGGGCGCCCTGTAGCAGCACCCTTTGCTCCTGCTCTTCCATGCGGATAGGCGCCAGCGCATTGCTGAAGTAGCTGTCGTTCACGTCGATGATCACCAGATCCGAGGAGGTGTTATTGGGCTTAAGCCGGATGCGGAATACAAAGGTATAGGCCATCGCGTTTTTGTTAGGCTGCACATTATAAGAATCGCCAATGGGCCTAAAATAACAGGCATAGGCTTGATCGCCCAGGTGCGCGTAGAACTCCTGGGCGTTCAGTTTGATGTCATCCCCCGCGTAAGCGCTGGAAACAAAGCGCTTGCTGGTATCATTATATAGGGTAATATACCGCAAATAGGGGTTTGCCGTGCAGATGGTGCGTATCTTCTGCCCTACCGCCGCTTCCCGCAGGCGGTTGGTCGAAGAATCCAGCAGGAACGTGGCTGTGTCCGAATCATTCGCCAACTGGTTGACCACGGCCTCCATTGACTCGAACAGGATGTCCGTGGAGGTACATACCTGCTCCAGTTGGCCAACAGAGTTGTTGGTGGCCGTAGAGAGCTGGGCTGCACTGTAAACAGAAAACAGGGCCACGGTAATCAGGGAGTCGATTATAATAACCAGTGCAAAAAAGGACCACAGGTAGGTCCGGCTGAGCATCTCTTTCCTTTGCAGTTTCACTTTCATCCCATCTACCCCCTCAGACGGCAGGCCTCATGGTCTTGGCCATACGATAGGCCCCTATAGCATATATTAGTCAGTATATCAGCATTTCAAAAAAAGTCAACCCTTCTGTAGCAGCGCGCCTCCTGCGGCAAGAACTTTATGCCCGTTTTTTTCGAATCGGAACAATTTTTATACTCTAAAAAGGCGTTTGTGCAAAAAAGTGGAGTTTTTGCTCCAAAATTGAGTAGTGAAAAACTGCAATTTTTACTCATAACCGAAAAAAGTGGAGAAAAAGCAAATAGTAAAAGTTTACATTAGCTATATTTTTGTGTTATAAAATAAGCAGTCAAAAGTGCCGGCCGGATATCTGCCAAGCGGTGGTTTACACACCGCTTGGGGGGCCCGGCTGACAGGAAAGGATGATAAGGAGCCATGAGCAAAAAACCGGCGGCCGCGCCGCACCGGCGGGTCAACCCGCTAAAAGAACTGTGGAGGAACAAATTCCTCTATCTGCTGGTCTTGCCCGCGATGATATACACCTTCATCTTCTCGTATATGTCCCTGCCCTACATGGCCATTGCTTTTGAGAAGTTCAACTACAAGACCGGCATTTGCAGCCCCTTTGTGGGCCTACGGAATTTTGAGTACTTCTTCAAATCCAGTTGGGCCTGGACCATCACCCGCAACACGCTGGTCATCAACGTGCTGTTTTTGGCTGTGGGCACTGTCTGCGCCGTGGCCCTGGCTATTGCCCTGAACGAGGTACACGCCAAAAAGCTGCTAAAGACCTCCCAGTCCTTTATGCTGTTCCCTTACTTTATTTCCTGGGTCATTGTCAGCTATATGTTGCAGGGCATTTTGGGCACAGACAACGGGCTCATCAACAACATCATCATTAGCATGGGCGGGCAGAAGATCAACTTCTACGCCGATCCAGGCTACTGGTACCCTATCCTGTTGATTTTGAACATCTGGAAAACCACCGGCTACAACGCCATTGTTTACCTGGCGGCTATCACCGGCATTGATGAAGGGCTGTATGAGGCGGCTTACATCGACGGGGCCACCCGCTGGAAACGGATCCGCTACATTACCCTGCCCTTGCTGATGCCCACCATCTGCATTTTAACCTTGATGTCTGTGGGCCGTATCTTCTACGGGGACTTTGGCATGATGTACGCCATCATCCGGGACAACAGTTCCCTGATGCCCATTGCCGAGGTCATTGACACCTATGTGTACCGCACCTTTAAAAACACCGGCGATCCCAGCCTCTCTATGGCTGTAGGGCTGTACCAGTCCATTGTGGGCTTTATTTTGGTGTTCACCTCTAACTGGATCGTGCGCAGGCATTTTCCGGACGGGGCGCTGTTCTAAGCCCTCTACGGCCCTGCCAACAGGCTATCTTTCTGCCCATCAGGAAAGCATAAGGGAAACCGTACGGTTTCCCTGTGTGGCGCTACCGGTAGCGCCACCAACCATGCCGAAACGCCAAAACAAGCCCCCCTATCTGCATAAAAACGGAAACTTTGAAAGGAGTTTTGCCCTATGTCTGCCAATCCGGCCGGTGCAAAAACCCGGAATAAAATACAGACCAGCAACGGGGAAAAGCTGGGCCAGTTCCTCATCTACTTTTTTGTGGTACTGTTCGCCCTGGCCTGCCTGGTCCCCTTCATCCTCGTTATCATTGTGTCCTTCACCGAGGAGAAGTCCATCACCATCAACGGCTATTCCTTCTTCCCTGCCCAGTGGTCCCTTGACGCCTACCAGCGCCTGTTTTCCAAGTCCTCCAATGTGCCCAGGGCCTACCAAGTAACAGGCTTTGCCACGGTGGTAGGCACCCTGATCGCGTCGCTTGTCACCTTTGGCGCGGGGTATACCCTGGCCAACAAGCAGTGCCGCTACCGCAACGGGCTGGCCCTTTACTTCTACATCACCATGGTGTTCTCCGCGGGCATGGTGCCCTGGTATATGATCTCTAAGATGGTGGGCTGTTATGACAATATATGGGCCCTGATCGTGCCCTCGTTGCTATTCTCCCCCTTTAATATGTTCCTGGTGCGCAACTTTGTGCGGGGCATCCCGGACGCCCTGAATGAATCTGCCCGTATCGACGGGGCCGGGGAGGTACGCATCGCCTTTACGATCTACCTGCCCCTGTGTATGCCTGTGTTGGCCACCATCGCCCTGTTTTACGCCATAGGCTACTGGAACAACTACTTTAACTGCGTCATGCTTATCAATGACCAGAAGTACTACAACCTGCAAATGATGCTCTTGAAGATCCAGTCGGAGATCACCGCTATGCAGAAGGTGGCCCAGGGCGCTACCCGGAGTGCGCCCCCTAAGGAAAGCTTTAAGATGGCCACCTCGGTCATCACCATGGGGCCCATCATTTTGCTGTACCCCTTCCTACAAAAATACTTTGTGAAGGGTATGGTGATTGGCGCGGTAAAGGGCTGATGACATTGGCCCTTTGGGCCAAGTCATGGAGTTTTCCTCGGCCGTAAAACGGCCGCCGCCTTCTGCGCAGGCGTATCGGAAAACTCCTGCCCTGGCGGCACGTTGGCCCTTTGGGCCAAGTCACGGAGTTTTCCTCGGCCGTGAAACGGCCGCCACCTGCTGCGCAGGCGTATCGGATAACTCCTGCCCTGGCGGCACGTTGGCCCTTTGGGCCAAGCCACAGAGTTATCCTCGGCCGTGAAACGGCCGCCCCTTACCCTGACGTAATATCCCTTTGGTTTTACCAGGCGTTGGCCTGTTGAAACAATATACTATCCTATATGAAGGAGACGAAAGCTATGAAGAACGTGAAGAAGATCGCCGCCCTGCTGCTGGCGATGGCCCTGGTTCTGTCCCTGTTCGCTGCCTGCGGCAATGACAGTGGCAGTTCTACCAGCTCTGCGCCGGAAAGTTCCGGCAGTAGCGAGAGCACCCCGGACAGTTCGGAAGAGTCCCCGGAGAGTTCCGAGGCTGGCACAGACGGGGACGACGGGGAGATCCACCCCATGCGCATTGTGCAGCCCGGCAACCTGCCTGACGAGTACGAGCAGGGTATCGCAGCCGTTAACGAAAAGCTGCAGGCTGACGGTGTGAACATTGAGGTTTCCGTGCAGCGTATCCCCTGGGATTCCTATGCCGAGAAACTGAACCTGATGCTGACCACCGGTGAGGAATTCGAGCTGCTGCACGTGATGCAGGACGTAAAGAACCTGTCCTCTATTGCCGGCATGGGGGCCATTATCCCCCTGGATGACCTGCTGGAGAAATACCCCGACCTGGTGGGCCGTTTCACCGAAAACGAGTGGCTGGGCGCTGTTTATGCCGGCGACCACTATGCCGTGCCCTGCTCCTGGCGGAGTTTTGACAACACCATGTCCTACATGAACCTGCGTACCGACGTCATGAAGGCGGTAGGCTATGAAGAGTTCCCCGCCGAGAGCGTGGACGATGTGCTGGACCTGATGAAGAAGAGCCAGGACTACATCCTGGAGGAAACCGGCATTAAGGCCTACAACTGGTTCCACCAGAACCAGGATACCGCCCACTGGCTGCACAGGACCTATGACACCTACCCCTTCTACGTGGAGAACAGCCTGGGCCTGATTATCGCCCGGCAGGACGGCACCATCGACTCCTTCTACGAGAGCGAGGAGTTCAAGAAGGACTGCGAAACTTACTACAAGATGTACCAGGACGGCCTGGTGAACCCCGACGTGCTGAACATCGACCACTCTGCCATGTATGACGAGGCCAAGCTGGGCGCTTTCCTGCCCTCCCAGACCTTCGACCCCTCTGAGTCCAAGATCATCATGCAGAACACCGACCTGAAGGACGTTACCGCCGACTGAGTGAAGATGTGCCCTGACAAGCCCGAAATGGTCTACACCTTTGTGCAGAACCTGAACGCTATCTCCGCTACCTCCGAGAACCCGGAATCTGGCCTGAAGTTCCTGGATTGGCTGTATGCCAGCCAGGAGAACCATGACCTGTTCCACCTGGGCACCGAGGGCGTATACTTTACGGATGAGGGCACCGGTATGTTCTCCCGCTCTGACGAGATGAAGAACGAGAACGGTGACGCCCTGTACCAACTGGATACCTGGATGACCGGCTATATGCCCTATATGCGTTATGACTCGGCCGTTGCTACCGACGAGTACCTGGACTACATGAACTACAAGGCTGACAACTATGTGGTTTCCCCCATTGCCGGGTTCCTGTTTGACTCCAGCAATGTGACCACCGAGTTGACCAACTTGCAGACCGAGATCATTGCCTCCATCTACCCCATCAAGATCGGCATGATCCCCTACGAGGAGAACATTGACGCGGCCATTGAGAAACTGAAGGCCGCCGGCCTGGATAAGTACCTGGAAGAGTACCGTACCCAGTTTGCCAAGTATCTGGAAGAGAACCCCGATGTAATGGAAATTGCTAAGGGCAGCACCAAATAAATGGCAATAGCCGCTATTTAGCTGGCTACCAAAAAGGGCAGGACCCCTGAAAGTATCAGGGGTCCTGCCCTTTGCTATACCTTTTCTATGTTCCTTCACTGTCCAACTGTGCCTGCCACCGGCGTTTCTGATCCGGGGGGACAGTCTTTAACTCCTCCAAGGAGTAGGGCTTGCCTAAAGCTTCCCATTTGCTTTTGCCAATGTCATGGTAGGCCATGACCTCCGCCTGCCGGATGCAGGGGTGCCGGCCCCGCAGGGCCCGCAAGGCATCAAAATGGGCATGGGTGTCATTTACGCCGGGGATGATGGGGCAGCGCAGGATAACCTGTGCCCCCGCGGCATCCAGGGCGTTCAGGGTTTCCAGTACCGGTTCCAAGGGCGCGCCAGTCCAGCGGCGGTGTTGCTGGGGGTCTGTATGCTTGCAGTCAAAGAGGAACAGCCCGGTCAGGGGGATCAGGGCCTGCAACCGCTGGGGTGGGATAAGCCCGTTGGTTTCTAGGGCCGTATGGAACCCTTCCTCCCGGCAGACAGACAGCAGCCGGCAAACAAAATCAAACCAAAGGGAGGCCTCGCCGCCGGAAAGGGTGATGCCGCCCCCGGAGGAGACGTAATACTTCGCATCCTTCCGTAAAACCTCCATGACCTGCTCCACTGTCATCTCCTGGCCGGAAAGTTCCAGTGCCCCGTTTGGGCAGCGGGCAGCGCACTGGCCACAGGCCGTGCAGTTTTCCCGCAGGAAATGCCGCTGCGAGCCCTGCACCTGCTGGGCGCCGTTTGGGCACACAGTACAGGCGCCGCAAAGGGTGCATTTTTCCCGGCGGAACAGCAGTTCCGGCTGGTCGGAAAAACTCTCCGGGTTATGGCACCAGGCACAGCGCATATTGCAGCCCTTAAAGAACACCGTACTGCGGATACCCGGCCCATCGTACACGCAAAAGCGCTGGATATCAAAAATCAGGGCGTTGTCCTTATGCGTCATAGGTGGTCCTCTCCAAAATCTCCCGCTGCACAATGGGGCTCAGAGTGACAAACCGGGCACTGAACCCGCCGATGCGCACCATCAGGTTCTGGTAGTTCTCCGGGTGTACCATGGCGTTTTCTAAATCCTCACGCCCCACCACACACAGGTTGGCCTGCACACCGCCATTCTGGAAGAAAGCCTTCAGTATCGCCGCGACCTTATCCCCGGCCTGTGCAAAGAGTTCTTTGGTAAAGCGCACATTGTTGATAACCCCCACATGGCAGGTGTTGTCAAACTTGGACATGGAGTTCAGCAGGGCGGTAATACCGCACTTATCGGCGCCCAGAGAGGGGCCGTTGGCATTGGCCATTGGGCTGCCTTTTTTGCGCCCACAGGCTGAGGCTGCACAGAAATTCCCCCACTCCGCGCTCATGGAGTTGTTGACGCTGACGATGTTATAGCGGTGCAACCCTGCCTTTTCCCCGGCCTCTATGGTCATGCGGGCCATATCGTTGAACAGCCGCTGGGCCATGCCGTCCGCCAGGTCATTGTCGTTCCCGTATTTGGGCGCGTCCAGGCAAAGGCGGTGTACTTCTTCATAGCCCTCAAAATTACTGTCCAAAGCCTGCACCAGCTCCTCCAGCGTCAACCGGCCCTGCCGGAACACCAGTTCCTGTATGGCGGTGAGGCTGTCCGCGCAGCTAATAACCCCAAAGGTTTCGCTGGAGGCATTAAGGTACCGCACGCCCCCCTGGAATACCGGCTTGCCCCGCCCCACACAATCGTTGAGCAGCAGGCTCAGGTGCAGGTAGGGGGCGTTCTCCCCCGCCACCTGGTAGTTCAGGAACTTATGCTCTGCAAACCGCTCTATCACGGGCTGTAGCTGATCCAATACCGCCTGGTACAGCTTTTCAAAGCTGTCCAGCCCGGCCAACTCTCCTGTATGGGGGCCGCAGGCCACGTTGTGGAAGGAATCGCGCCCATTGTGCAGGGCCAGGTCCAAAGCTTTCAGCGCGTTGATGCCGTTATTGGGGGTGCCCACGCTGTACCCGGCCAACACATACTCGCCGCAGCCAAAGGGCACGTACTGCTGGGCCTCCTCCAGGGTAACGCCATACACCTGTTGCACAGCGGGCACATTGGTGTCGTCCGAGTAGAGGATGGGGAAAGTGACCCCCTCGGCGTTGACCTGCATTGCCTTTTCAAAAACCGCCTCGTCCATGCCGGTATAGTAGCGCAGGGTTAGCTGGGGTACCGCTTCCCGGAAACGCCGGGTAGCCTCCATAATAGCCATTGCCAGCCGGTCGGCTGCCTGGGGGTGCTTACGGCCTACGCCGCCGATGATCACCCGGCAGTCGTGGATTTTGTTGATTTCTCGGAAATGCTTATATAGGGCCAGGATGATGGCAATGCCTTCCTCCTCTGTCAGGGTGCCTTTGTCCAGCCCGGCAGCGTACAGGGGGCCCAGGTAGTCATCCATGCGGCCATAGTTCATCAGGTCGCAGCAGACAGAGTAGATCCACATCAACTGTACGCCCTCCAAGAAGGTCTGCGGGGGCTGGTGCTGGATATGCTCCAGGGCATCGGCCAAAGCCAGGAACCGCCGCCGGGCCTCCCCAGAACTGCTGTGGGCCGCTAACTCCAGGGCTTGGCGGCGGTAGCGGGCACAGACCTGGCGCAGGCTTTCTATCCACATTTTCAGCGCCTGGTAAAAGGTAGAGGGCCCATTCTCCGCCACCTTCCCGTCAATTTCCTCCTCCAGGCCGTCAAAGCCCAGGGTGATCAGCTTTTCAAAATCCAGGTTGGTACCTGCTACCCGGCAATCACAGTTACCCACGCCGGGGGCAGGGTAGCCTTTGGCCGGGACATAGCCGTGCCGGTGGGCAAAGGCCAGGTCCAGCTTACGGGAGGTGTTCTCCTCCCGCCAGAAAAGTTGGGCCGCTTGCAGGTCCGCATTCTCAGCGGCGGTCAATTCCCCGGCACAATGCTGCATAGCGTTGACAAACTCGAAGTCTTTGAAGTAATAGGTATACCCTGCCCCTAAGGCCGAGTAGCCTCCGGCCTGGGAACTAAACCCCACAAAACCGTGCTCGTACCGGCCGGCAATACCGTCCGTTTCATCCATAGGCACCATGATATGCGCCAACTGGTAGCCAAGGCATCTGGCCTCCCGCAGGCAGATGTCCTCGTTCTCCCTGTAAATGCGGGTGAACTCCAGTACTTCCCGCAGTTTCTCTATATCGGTTCTTGCCATCGTACTCTCCCTTTCTTTTTTATTGATATTACCTCTTGCGCTTTAGCCCTGTTGACCGTATAATGGGGGCATAAGCCGCTCCCGCATCCTGAAAGAAGGAGGCCCCACCATGCCGCTCCCAGCCGATCTACAGCCCCTACCCGACGAACCCGTCCTATTGCGTCAAACCGAGGAGGATATGCGCCAGGCAGGGGGCAAGGCCCTGCACCAGTTTGGGGTACACTCTACCTACCGGCTGCACACCCATGACTTTTATGAACTGTTCCTGGTTCCCCAGGGTAGCGCTGTCCATGTGGTAAACGGCCAGACCCAACTGCTGACAGAAGGCTCTTTGGCACTGATACGCCCCAGCGATGCCCACAAGTACGAACTGCTCAATGACAGTGACTTTGAGATCATTAACATCGGCATACCCTACCCGGTGTTTCTGCGCCTGTGCCAGTACCTGGGGGTTAGCCCCCAGCCCTTTGACGCGCCGCCGGTGTCCCCGCTACGGGTGCTCTCCGGCAGTGCCCTGCGGGACGCCCGGAGAAAGCTGCTGGAAAACCAAAGCATTGCCAACCCGGACATCTCTTACCTGCATATGCTGAGCGTATTTCCCTATCTGGTAGGGCTGTTCCTGGCCATGCCGGAGGAAGAGCAACGCCTGCCCCAGTGGCTGTCCCAACTGCTGGACCAGATGGACCGGCCAGAAAATTTTGTGCCCGGCCTGCCCCGGATGCTGGCGCTGGCCAACCTCTCCCAAGAGCACTTGAACCGTTCCTTCCGGCGGTACCTGGGGGTTACGCCCACGGCGTTTGTCAATGCCAAGCGCTTAAGCCATGCGGTAGACCTGCTGCTGGCCCAGGACATCCCTGTGCTGGAAGTGAGCGCCCTGTGCGGTTTCAACAGCCCCAGCCTGTTTTACCGGCTGTTCACCCAACGGTATGGCTGCCCGCCCAAAGCTTTCCGACAGACCTTCCGGGACGGCGTATAGCCTTACCGGGGGCCCCGCTATATACCATTATATACGCCTGTGGGCCTCTATTTCTACCCTTCTTTTGACCAGTATTTCTACTATATTGATATCTGTTGCCGGGATTAAAAAAATTTCCCGGCAGCTTACCTTTTCGCAGGGGAGCCCGTCTAATAGGCAGAACAGCGAAAGGGTGATACGATGGAATTCTTAGATTTTACGAACCTGACGGCGGTTTATGAATATGAAAGATTTGTGGAAAGCCATGGCGGCAACTTTACCCAGTCGGTACGGTGGTGTGGCGTAAAACGGGGCTGGTACCATGAGGCCATTATTTCCCGGGACGGCCGGGGAGAAATACAGGGCACCGCCCTGGTACTGGTGAAAAAGTTCCCGCCACCGTTCAAGTCTTTCCTATACGCGCCCCGTGGGCCTGTGTGCGACTATAGCGATCCCTATGTCCTCCAGGACATCCTGGCAGGGCTGGAGGAGTTGGCAAAGAAATACCACGCCTACTCCTGCAAGCTGGATCCTATGGTAGAGGAATCGGAAAGCGGAAAAGTGTTCGCCATGCGCAGGGCCGGGCTACAGTTCATCCCCTGGCAGCCGGACGACCTGACCATCCAGTGCCGGAGCAACTATATTTTGGAACTAGGTGGCCGCAGCGAAGATGAACTGATGCAGTCCTTTAAGAGCAAGTGCCGGTATAATATCCGGCTGGCCCAGCGCAAGGGCGTTACTTGCCGGGCTTACGGCAAAGAGCGTCTGGGCGATTTTCAGCGGCTTATGGAGGAAACCCATATCCGCGACGGTTTCCAGGGGCGCAAGCGGGAATACTTTGCCCGTATGATGGACGCACTGGGGGACCATTGCCGCCTGTACCTGTGCGAGTACCAGGGCCAGCCCCTATCCGGGGCCATATGCGTGCAGTATGGAGGCCGCACCTGCTATGTGTATGGGGCCTCTACCTCTGCCCACCGGGAGGTCATGCCCAACTACCTGATGCAGTGGGAGATGATCCGCTGGGCTGTGCAGTCTGGGTGCAGCATTTACGACTTCCAGGGCGTGCCCTATTGGTATGACGCCAACCACCCCAACTACGGGGTTTACCGGTTCAAAACCGGGTTCAACGGCCGTCTGGCTATCTATGCCGGGGAATTCACCCAGGTATACCATCAGCGGTATAAGGCCGCGTTTGACCGGGCGCTTAAGTGCGTAGGGTATCAGAAGTTGGTATAATGGGCTATGTGGGTTTTCTTGTTGGAAAAAGCATATTATGAAAAGGGCCGGTGCGCTGATTAAGCAAGCGCCGGCCATTTTGGTTGCAGTCCTCGGCGCTGGTTTTATAGTTAACGATATCATAGTATCGTTAACTATTAAGCGCAAATGGAGCGAGGGATAGTGGTGTCGAAAATTCTTAGCCGATCGCCGTATGTACCCCGCAGCAGTTCCAAGATTCCTTGCGAATAGGTGGTTCTCATATCCGCCATGGTGATTAAAATACTACTGATCGTGAGAGTGGGGTTGATCTGCCGTTTCACTCTCCCGATCGTTCCCATGAGCTGTTCCATGCCTTTCAATGACAAGAAGTGGGCCTGCATGGGTATCAGGACTTCATCTGCCGCAGACAGGGCATTGATGGTAAGCATCCCCAACGAGGGGCAGCAGTCCAGAAGAATCACATCATACGCATTTCGAATTGTTCTAATCTTTATCCCTTTTTCTTGATAATTAAGTAAAGAATATGGTTTTTTCTTAATTCTATTTTTATCCTTTATGTGACACGTTTCTTTTGAGCGTTGCCCCTTATGGCCTCCTTTCGCCTCTTTTTTCTTGGAAAAAGAATAAGGACAAATCCGAATCCCCTAGAAATTCCGGGCTTTTCTGGTTTGTCCTCATTATGCCATAAGGGCACACTTTCGCCACAACTGCACTCCAAAATGGTATGGACGTAAAAACCGTCAGCAGTATGCTGGGCCACTACGATGCAGGGTTTACCTTCCGCACCTACACCCACGCCACCCGCCAAAAGCAGGAGCAGGCCGCTGAGAAGATGGGAAATTTTATGAATCAGGTCAGATAAAAGTGGGTCAAGAGCCGCAAAATGGCTGGGACTTCCTCTCCGGAAGTTCCTAGCCGTTTCCGCTTATTTCCGCGTGTGGGTCAGAATGTGGGTCAAGCCCAATTTTGAAAGCCTATTAGACAAAACAAAAACCCCGCAGACCGCAGTCTTACGGGGTTTTTGTGGAGCTGCTATCCAGATTCGAACTGGAGACCTCATCCTTACCAACGCACTGAGATATGTCCAAGCGGTGCTGTCCGGCACTGTTTGGGCGTTTTTTATACCCTTTGAGATGGTATCTAGCGGTATTTCTCCCACTGTTTCCACACAGTTTTTCCGCGTGTGGGTCAAGCGCCAAAATCTAAAGCAAAGCCACAGGCAAAAGTCCCAAAGCCGCTCTCAATAATTGCGCTGCTAAACAAAGAAAAGACTCCCTTCATATCAACCAAACACACTGCGGCAGATGTATTATGTGGTGCCCGGTTACTGGTGTCAAAATCATCCCTCCACCGGTCAGCCGTCCCCAGAACACCAGCGGCCACACCGACCGAAAATCCATCGTCACACCACCCACCTCAAGAATCCGCATGACCCGCACCTCCGGCACCATCGACCAAACTTGTTCCAGAGTCAGGTTGCGAAGTATCTTTCGGGTGTTCCTGCCCACCGCCAGCATATAGTCTCGCAAAGCATAGACGTCTATCCCCTTCCCCCAGGCCACAGCCTTGTCGAATTCCAGTGCGTTGCCGGTGTCACTGATAGTTGAGCCAATTTTTCTCTGCTACCCATCGTTAAAGACCTGGCTCTAGTTTGCCATCAAAATATTGCTTACCAAGTCTTCAATACGATATGTGTGCCATAACTGCCAGCACAATGGGACCTGCTTTGTGCCAGCGTAATGCAGGTCTGATTCGCAAGTTTCTCGTGACACTACCCGATTCTGCTCACCAGAACGTATGGATTCGAGAGCATAGCCAGCAATGGTTTTATCGGTTTTCCCAGAAACTTCAGCCAGGTGAACCATAGCGTGCACTTCCAGCGAAAGTTCTCTTATCCTGTCAATATCAACGCTCTTCAGCACGGTTTTCAGTTCCTCATAATACTTATAAAAATCCTCAATCAGCTCATCTTTTGTCATAACGCTCCCTCTAATTTCTCAAACTGCCGCGCTAAAACTCCCGTTGACCACTCATACATATCCATCGTCTCATATTTCCGGTACTCGCATTCCAGCGACACCAACAGCATCAGGTACACGTCATACCACAGCGCCCGCCGCTGTTGACTGGCCGTCAGCTCTCCCATTCCATACCCAGCCAGGAAGTCCGCATTTTGCGCGTAGGTACGGAACCCAACCTCCATCAGCGGGTCGGCCCAGAGGCTCCGCTCCCAATCGATGATGCCCGTGACCCTTCCGTTCTCCACAAAGATGTTGCCGTCCCAGCAGTCCCAATGCACCAGCCGGGGTTCGGTGACTTCTTCGAATATTGAACGGTCATGCTCAAGAACCTGCCAAAGCTTGTCAATGTTTATCTTCACGTCCACACGACCATTCTCAGCGTCCCGAACCCCGGCTTCCAGTATTTTGCGGAACACCGGAAACCACTCATTGCCCTGGAACTCCGTCTGTCCAGGATAGCCAAAGCGCGGATATCTTATGTCATTTATTTTTCGGTTTATGGAGCCCACTTGACGGTTAATCTCTGCAATCCCCCTTTCAGTCAAACTGCCTTTTATGGAATGGAGGCTCTGCCCCGGCAGTTTCTCCATGAAAAAATAGGTTGACCCGCAGATAGTGCGGCTATCATCATACGCAAGCACCGCCGGTGCCGGTAAGCCTGCGGCTTTAGCGGCTTTCATGGCCTCCACCTCGCTGTACATGATGTTCTTTTCATAGGTCATTACTATGGCGCTGGGTGCGGGCGCAACTTTCAGAATGACCCGCTCGCCACCGTCCAGCTCTATCTCATAGGCCACGTTAAAATATCCCTCGGTAAGCTCCGTATAACCCGTCATCTTTCTGCCAGGAAAGCAGATCTCTACCATGTGCTCAATAGTCTCCGGGCTTTGTTCGTTTTTTGTCAGACTTTTCATCTATAGCACCCCTTTGATTTATGTAATTTATCACGACCCACAGAGCTATGAGCCAATCGCTTGCCGCCAGTGCCCACCATACTCCTTCCACGGTCTGAAACACTCCAGCTATCAGCAGGGCGGGCAGGCGGATGAGAAATGCGCCCCCCAGGGAGAGAAACAGCACCTGTCTCCCCTTCCCCAATGCCTGCAAGTATGCCTGGACTATTGGCATGAACCCGGCAGTTAGCAGCGCCCAGCAGAGTACCCGTAAAGCGGCGCCGCCTTGAGTGAGCAGTTCTTTGTCAAACAGAGCAATGATTTGCTCTGAGGTAAAGTATAGCACGACCGCCGCGAAAACGCCATAAGCAAGCGCAAACCGAAACGCATACATTATTGTGCGCTTTATCCGGGCATAGCTTCTCCGCCCAAAATCAAACCCCAGCATGGGCTGTATGCCCTGCATGACCCCGGAGAAGGGCGTGGACGCAAAGCTCTGCACCCGGCTGACAATAGTGAAAGCGCTGATTGCCGCCGTGCCGCCCACAGCCCCCAGCACCTGATTGCCAAGCGTCCCCACCAGAGAGCTGCCCAGGCTCCCCAGGAAAGCAGGCAGGCCCACCGAGACTATCTCTTTGCAGGCGGACACGTTCCAACGGATATCATGAAACGACACTCGGCAGGGCGTTTTCTTGCGGAAGAAAAAGTAGTATACGCTGTTTGCCGCCGAGAAAAGCTGGGCGATAAGCGTTGCCAGCGCCGCTCCGGAGATACCCCAGCGAAAGCCATAGATGAACACCGGGTCAAGGACAAGGTTTATGAGCACAGGCCCGCTCCACTGCAATGTTGAATAGCCGATGTCCCCCTGGGCGCGCATAATGCTGGAAAAGCCTGTGCTGACAACGGTGCTCAGCAGCATGATTCTGCCATAATCCAGCGCATATGGGTGTATTTCAGAAGTACAGCCCAAAATATCCAGCAACGGCTCCAAAAGCGCCAGCCCAGCAGCGGTTATGACAGTTGAGCTCAATAGCCATACAAACATCATGCACCCCACCACCGCCCGGCCTTTGTGGCCGTCCCCGGCCCCTAGGCTCCGGGATATCACCGAACCGCCGCCTGTGCCCAGGGTGGAGCTGATACCGTTCACCAGCGTCAGCACCGGGGCAAATATGCCCACCGCCCCGCTGGCTGTGCCGCCCACGCCGTTTGCGACGAAGAAGGTGTCCGTCAGGCTGTACGCATGGTACAAAAGGAGCGAAAAGGTGGTCTGGGTGCAGAGCGAGAGCATGAGCCGTCCCACCGGGCCCTCCAACTTATTACGCACGAAAATTCCCCCTTGCCAAGCTTATTTTATCAGCAAGGGGGAGTTTTGTCTATCTATTCATTTGTGGTATGCTCTCTATTGATTTGACTATATTTGTCTCTGTACTCCGTGGGTGACATACCGAACTTCTCCCGCACGCCCTGGTAGACTGACGTGGCACTGCTATAACCCACGAGCTCCGCTATTTTCCCAATAGGATAATCCGTAGCTGACAGCAGGGCGGCAGCTTTTTCAAGCCGGCACTCCCGCAACAGGTCAAGGAAATTCATGCCGCACCCCTCCTTGATCAAGCGGCTGAGATAGCTTGAGCTGAATGAAAAGACTCGTGCAAGCTCCTCTAAAGTCACAGTCTCGCTATGCTCATAGACATATTCAGTGATGCGCCCCATATCCACCGAACTGTGCCCCAGCTTATACCGGCGCTCGTCCCCTACCCGGCTGGAAAGGGAAATGGGCATGAGCTGTAACCAGCTGGTTTCGGCCACTTCTTTATATGGGTTTTGGCTATAGTATTCAGCCATCATGCGTTCCACGAACAATTTCTCATCGGCTGTATAGCCGGTATAGTGCAAATAGTGGTAATACTCCCCGATGCCTGTCCAGAATCCGGCCTGCTGCCTGCCAAGCTGTAGAAGGATATTCTGGGAGAGCGTACCTGTTGGGATGATTATTTTGATAAGCACCGCACTCTCGTCCTCCTGCAGGAGGGCATGGATGACGTTCTGATTCAGCAGGAATACGTCGCCCTCATGGAGCGTGATGCAAGTGCCCAGGTTCTCGATAAATTGGAGGCACCGGCCCCGGTACATATAGAGCATCTCCACAAACTCGTGTCGGTGGAAGTAGAGAGGTGTGCGCCGCACGTGCACCTTTGCAGAGAAATAGTCCTGCTTGCGAGTGAGGACGCGCTTGTCGGTGCGCACCTCGCTGACATCTGGGAATTGGTAGGTGCCGTTGGCAAGGGAACTCTCTATGTCTGGAGTAAGGCGATACTCGTCAGGCATGAGAGTTGGCAGGATTCGGTCTAAACGAGATGTCTCCTGCTTGTAGGACTCCTCTAGTATACGGATGAAGTCATCGGTCATGGGGTACACCTCCCATCAAAATCTGCGCCGCAAACCAAAGAAAAGCGGTTCACGATTCTGCCAGCCACTTCTTGAACTCATCAAAAGACATTTTGCCGGCGGCGCACTCGTCACGCTTACCCTTTGCCGTGGCACTCCAGGCATAGAACGCTCCGGGGCTTATCTTCCCGGCCTTTATCCAGTTAAAGCGTTTCTTGTACTCCCGGCGATACTCCTTGAACAGCTCGTCCGAGTTTTTCTTCTCCGCCCAGCGCTTTACCGCGCCGACCTCACGGCAAGTATGCCCATTCTCGTCAACAGTCAGGTTGCAGAACTCTGCTGTGTTGCGCCGGGGGATAGCAAAATATTTGCCGCAATAGGAGCAGGTACGCATACGCTGTTCCCGCTTGACGCACTCGCGGATGGAGAACTCGACGAGGTCAGAGAGGGAGGTAGGGTGGAGGACTTCGGCAAAAGTACCGTTGCCGGTTCGCTCATAGGTTGTAGAGATTGGTTTGAACTGATAGGCATAGAGTGGGTTTCTTTTCTCCTTGTCGAGGTAGGCTTGCAGCTTTTCATGCACAGGTTTCTTCTTGCCGTCGTCGATATCCAGTACATCTTGGAACAAACGCATGATTTGTTTTTGCAAAGTGTCCAGGTCGCTGGGAATGTGCCGCAACTGCTTGTGTGGGAGATATTTGTACACGTCCTCATCCGGGTGATGATCCATATAGCGGAACCGCGCCTGCCAGTCGAGACGTAAAAACTCGAAATAAATGTGTTTATTCGCAAGCTCCTCCAGAGCACTCATCACAGCAGCCTGCGAATCAAAGTCGCGTTCCCGATAAAAATTCAGCAGGGCCTTGTCCATTTCCTTAAACAGGTTATCCATCGGCCAGATGTCTAAATAGGTGAACCTTAAAAGGCTTTCCAGAAATGGAAAGTCTTTTTCTTTTTTGTGCGAGCGCTCGAACATCAAATCTTTGTAGACAAAATACTCGCGGCCCTCTTCAAAGTAGGTGTTGAACAGATAGTCAGCCATCTTGGTTGCACTCCTTTTGAAAAGATAAAAATATTTTTGAAATTGTCCTTGACAAATGAGCTGCCATGTGTTACCATATGACGGCCGGTAAATCAAACTGTCTTTAAAAATTAGTCTACAGCAAGCGGACAGAAAAGTCAAGATATTTTTTAGGAGGTGCGGAGTGGTTCAATCAAAGTTCAAAAGTTATGACGAACTGCCACTGTTTCTCAACGCGAAAACAGTGGCAGAAGTCTTGGGGATTTCAGTTGCGGGGGCCTATGAGTTGCTGCATCAGGAGGACTTTCCTGTGCTGAGAATCGGTTCGCGCCTGGTGGTTCCCAAGGAGAAATTTCTCTCGTGGGTCGAGAGTCAGACAGGAGGTAATGAGAT